>DASQQR010000238.1:0-9426 GCA_035643335.1 Anaerolineales bacterium | reverse complement strand
GGAACCCACCCCGCTCCAGCGTCGCCTGGACCAGCTCGGCAAGACTCTGGGATGGGCCGCCCTGTTTGTGTGTGGCCTCGTGTTTGTCGTGGGCTGGATCCGCGGCTTTGACCCCCTGTATATGTTCCTGATCGCCGTAAGTCTGGCCATTGCCACTGTCCCGGAGGGACTGCCCGCCGTGGTTACTATCAGCCTGGCTTTGGGGATGCGTGAGATGATCAAGCGCCACGCCCTCATCCGCCGGCTGTCCTCTGTCGAGACCCTCGGCTCGGCCACCACCATCTGCTCCGATAAGACCGGTACCCTCACCCAAAACCAAATGACCGTCACCCGTATCTGGGTAGATGGCGAGCTCGTTTCCGTCAGCGGGACAGGGTATACACCCGAGGGCCAATTTCACATGGGCGATGCAGTCATCGATCCGGTCGACTATCCGGCCCTGTTGACTGCTCTCTGGGTGGCGACCCTCAACAATGACGCCGAACTCGAAGTCAGTGGCGTCAGCGACATGCGCCAGACGTACCGCATGGTAGGGGATCCCACCGAGGGGTCGCTGATCGTTGCCGCCGCCAAGGCCGGGGCGCGTGCGCCGGATCTGAACAGGGCTTACCCGCGCGTCCAGGAAATCCCCTTTGACTCGGCCCGCAAGCGCATGCTCACGCTGCACACGCTCAAAGAACCTCGCACGGATGATATATCCCCGTTCGTCAACGGAGAAAAGCGCGATTTGTATGTCGTCACCGTTAAAGGCGCTCCGGATCTGGTCCTGGATCTTTGCACTCGTTACCAGCGCATGAATGATGTTTCTGAACCCCTGGATCAAGAACAAAAGGCCCGCATCCTGGCTGCCCACGATACCATGACCCAGGGCGCCTTGCGGGTCCTGGGCCTCGCCTACCGGGTGCTGCCCGAGGTGCCTTCCCAGATTGAGCCCGAAAGCCTGGAGCAAGATCTGATTTTCGTCGGCCTGATCGGCATGATCGACCCGCCCCGCCTGGAAGTTCCCGCCGCTCTCCAAAAGGCCCAGCACGCTGGCGTCCGCACGGTGATGATCACCGGCGATTACCCCAAGACGGCCCGCGCCATCGCCGAATCGATCGGCCTGTTGCAGCAAGGCCACCAAGTGCTCACAGGGGGCGATCTGAACGAACTGGATGACGCCAGTTTGAGGCGCCAGGTCGGCAGCACTGACGTTTTCGCCCGCGTTTCGCCCGAGCATAAATTGCGCATAGTCGAAGCATTGCGGGCCAATGACCAGGTTGTGGCCATGACCGGCGATGGCGTGAACGATGCTCCCTCCATCAAGCGCGCCGACATTGGCGTCGCCATGGGCATCACCGGCACGGACGTGGCCAAAGAGAGCGCCGACATGGTCTTGACCGACGACAACTACGCCAGCATCGTGGACGCCATTGAGCAGGGCCGCGTCATCTACAGCAATATCCGCAAGTTCGTCTACTACCTGATTTCCTGCAACCTGGCCGAGATCGCCATAATATTCCTGGGCATCCTCTTCACCCGGGGTTCGCCTCTGACCGTAATCCAGCTGTTGTGGTTGAACTTGATCACCGACGGAGCCCCGGCATTGGCGTTAGGGACCGAAAAAGGCGATCCCGACATCATGGATCAGCCCCCCAGGCCGCCCAGCGAGCCAATTATCAACCGTCATATGCAGATTGGCATCGCCATTCAAACCGTCGCGAAAACAGCGGTCACCCTGACCGCTTACCTGGTTGGTTTGGCCGTGCATCCGGACCAGCCGGAGTTCGCCGAGACCATGGCCTTCGTCACCCTGTCCTTCTCGGAACTGCTGCGCGCTTTCACCGCCCGTTCCGAGCGCTATCCGCTCCTCAAGATCGGCGTTTTCAGCAATCGCAATATGAATTTGGCCTTCATCTCTTCGTTGGCTTTGCTCCTGCTGGTGGTTTACGTGCCCTTCTTGCAGCCGGTTTTCAACACCACCCCCCTGGGCTGGACGCAGTGGGAGCTGGTGCTGCCCCTTTTGGCGATACCGGCCATTGCCGACGAGATCACCAAGTTCATCCTCAGCGTTTTCGAGCGCAAGCGGCCCCTCTCTGGGGACGCTGCCGCTTGATTTGCCAGCAACCTCATTGCCCCACGGGGTTGTGGCGACTACACCACTGTTTGTAGGCCGGGCATCCCCATGCTGCCACCCTGGCTCCTCCCGTTTGTATGGCGGGCATGCCCGTGCCGCCACCCGGCACCCTTCTCCCTGTCCCTGTAGGCCGGGCATCCCCATGCCGCCACCCGGCACCCTTCTCCCTGTCCCTGTAGGCCGGGCATCCCCATGCCCGGCACCCGTGGCCGGCATCCCTGATCCTTTCGTTCCCTGTAGGCCGGGCATCCCCATGCCCGGCACCCGTGGCCGGCATCCCTGATCTTTTCGTTCCCTGTAGGAAGGGCATCCCCATGCCCGTTCAACCAATATAAGGTACATCAATGCCCACAAAAGAATACCAAAATCAATCAACACAGAGCAGAGTTGAATCGCCTCCTCTATTCCATATTTATGAACCCGGCCTGGCATACATGCTTACGGCCAACACAATTCACCAGCAAACCACATTTGCCAGGCCTGAATATGCTCAAATAGCTTTTGATGACATTGCCTTCTACACCAAGAAGTTCAATGCTCACACATACGCCTACGTGGTTATGCCGACTCATATCCATTGGCTGGTGTGTCCTTCCCCCGAAGATTTCGAACGCTTCCGCAGCCACCAAATAGATAATCGCGGTAAATATGCCAGAGACCCCGCGCAATATTATCTTGTCAAAATCATAGAAGACTACAAACGCCACGTTGCATACGCGATCAATACCCTAAGGAACTCTCGCGGGGCGCAAATCTGGCAAGAAGGCTTTTTCGACGTGGCGATGCGCACTCAAGATGCCATTAACAAAGCTGCAAGATACGTAATATTTAACCCGGTGAAAGCCGGTCTGATAGAAGATCTTGAAGATTATCCCTTTGTCGAGGGTGAGGCAATTAATTGGGATTTCATATAGGCACTGTTCGCAAGCGTGGCGTCCCCCGTGCCTGGCATCCCGCCCCATAGGGATGCGGCGCCTACACCACTGTTTGTAGGCCGGGCATCCCTATGCCCGGCACCCGGCGCCCTCATTTTCCCTGTAGGCCGGGCATCCCTACCCCCTTCCCTGCCCCGTAGGCGCGCCTCAAGCAAAAATCACATATTTCTTCAAAAACCTCTCCACCGCCTCATAAAAATCCTCAATCGTCTCCGTCTTCCGGAAACCATGGCCCTCGCCCGGATACAGGTGGTATTCATACGGGACACCTCGCTCCTTCAAGGACGCCACGATCTCATCCGATTGGTCGCGCGGCACCACCTTATCATCTTCGCCCTGGAAGACCGCGATCGGATCCCGAATCTTATCCGCGTGGAATATCGGTGAGCGCGCCCGGTAGACCTCCGCTGCTTCCGGCAAAGGACCTAGCAGGCTGTCCGAATAGCGCGCCTCGAACTTGTGGGTTTCGGCCACCAGGGTAAATTGGTTGGCGACCCCGTACAGGCACACCCCGGCTCTGAAGAAACCGGGGTAGTCCTCCAAAGCCTGCAGAACCGTGAACCCACCCGCGCTCCCGCCCATGATCACCAGGCGATCTCCATCCACCTCGCCCCGGTCGACCAGGTGCCTGGCCCCGCTGACCGCGTCCTGCACGTCATAGATTCCCCAGTTGCCGTTCAGCGCTTCCCAATACTCGCGCCCGTATCCCGTGCTGCCCCGGTGGTTGACTTCCAGGTAAGCGTAGCCCCGGCTGGCGAAGAATTGCGCCTGCGGATTGTAGGCCGCTCGCCTTTGGCTTGTGGGCCCGCCATGGATGTGGACGACCAGCGGGGGCCTCCCCGTACTGCTGAAGCCCGGGTTGTGAGGCGGGCTGAACAGGCCATGGACGGTCTTGCCGTCCATTCCCTGCCAGATGATCGGCTGTGTCGTTGCGTACTGGCTGGGAGCCAGCTGCTCGGAGGTAGCCCGTTGCCGGATGTGCACCCCCTCGGATGCTCCAAAATTGATCACCCGTGGCGGCGTCTTGGAACCCGATGCCAGCAGGGCTATTCGGGCGCCATCCGGGGAGACCGCGATCTGCTCCATCCAGGTGTATTCCTCATCTACGGGCAAACGTTCCTCGGTGCCGTCCTCTAAATCGATCCGCCACAGGCTGGCGAAACCTTTATCATTGCGCAGGCTGTAGATGGACTCGCAATCCGGGCTGAAGGCGTAGCTGCGCATCCCCTGGACCCAGGCTGGCAATCCGTGGTCCGCTGGGGCCTCCGTGAGCCGCCGGTGTTCCCCGTTCCTCAGGTCGTACAGGTAGATTTGCCACCACCCGCTGGCGTCGGATACGTACGCCAGGCGGCGCCCATCCGGTGAGAACTCCGGCTGGAAAATCGAGGTGCGCTCGTCTCCTGCGATGCTGTGCGCTTTTCCTATCCGGGGAGGGTCACTTGCCCCTGGATCCAGCTCGGCCAGGTACAGGCTTGTGCCATCCCACGGCATATTGGGATGGTCCCAGGCGATCCAGGCGATGTGGCCTGCTTTGGACTGCGCCTGGCGTGGTTGCCAGGCGGGCTGCATGTAGAAATCGTTCCCGGAGACCAGCCGCTGGGGCCAGTTCCGGCCCTCGCTGTCCACGATCCCCAGGCTGTCTTCCCCTTCGTAGGAGTGGACGAAGAGCAGCCAGTTTCCGTCCGGCGAGATCGCCGGAGCGGCGAAATTCCCGAACGCCGGCGTGATCGGCCGTGCCTTGCCGTGTTCCAGGGTTTGCCGGTAAAGCCGGCCCGTTTCGGCCTCCACGAAATAGACCATTCCGTGTCCCACGGCGAAATCTCCGCCCCCGTATCCCACGCCCGCCCGCACCGCTAAGTCGCTGTTCAGATCGCGCCCTGCCTGACCGTCGGGCTTTTGCACCATCAGTACGCCGCGCCCCGACCGCACCTCCCGCCACACCAGGGTGCCATCCTGGTCCCAGGCCACGTCGCTGAAAGTAATGCCGCGGCCCAGGCCTGTCGGGCTGACCGGGCTATCCCATAGCCCATACTGACGGCTAATCGCTTTCTCTCGCATGAATCTCCTTTCCTCCCAGAGCAGAGACCCCAGGGTTTTCGAAGCTAATTCCGCATGAAAATACGCCTGCGAACGCGGGTTCACAACCCAAAAAGCAAATCATGGAAACCCCTGGGGTCTTTCCCGCACCGGTCCGAAACTCAGCCGGTGCACCGGCGATGGGCCCAGGCGGGCCAGCGCCTCCAGGTGAGCGGTTGTGCCGTAGCCTTTGTTCTCGGCGAAGCCATAGCCGGGATATCTCTCCTCCAATTCAACCAGGTGTGCGTCCCTGGCCGTCTTGGCCAGGATCGAAGCCGCCGCGATACTCAGGGAACGCGCATCGCCTTTGATCAGAGCCGTTTGGGGTAGGGGGTCGTCAGGCAGGAAGATATAGTCGAGCAGCAGGTGTTGGGGATGAATTTTGCAGGCCTGCAGAGCTCGCCAGGCGGCCAGGCGGGTGGCGTAAACGATCCCGCACTCGTCGATCTCGGTGTGCGCGGCAAAGCCCACCCCCCAGCTCAGCGCCACTTCTTTGATCCGCTGGCACCATGTTTCCCGGCGCTCCGGGAGCAGCTCTTTCGAATCCCGCACGCCGTTCAAGACGGCCATTAATTCAGGTTTCGCCGGGAAGATCACCGCCGCTGCGGCAACCGGCCCAGCCAGAGGGCCTCTTCCCGCCTCATCAATGCCGGCAATGTATTCCATTCCCAAATCCCACAGCGCGATCTCAAAACTGAAATCAGGCGCATCAGGGATAAGTGAAGGGTCAATACGCCGGCGCATATTCCCCTCGCAGTCCGTTCAGCCGGATGCGCAAGAGGTCCAGAGCCATTTGCAGCGAATCTCGGACCACGTCTACGTGGCTGTCCGGGTTGTGAAACCAGGGGATGGGCAGTTCGACGATCTGGTAGCCTCGCTGTTTTGCGATGAAGAGCACCTCGACGTCGAAGGACCAACCCGCCAGCGTCTGGTGCCGGAATACGTCTTCGGCGATACTGTCTCGAAAACACTTGAACCCGCACTGGGTATCCTGAAGCTCGGGCAAAGCCACCAGCCGGATCATAGTATTGAAAATGCGGCCCACAAAGTGCCGGTAGGCCGGCTCGTTGTAGCGGACCGCGCCCGGGGCTTCACGCGACGCGATGAGGATGTCGGAACCGGTCCGGGCAGGAGGCAGAAAGCGGTTGATCTCTGTGACCGGCATCGACAGATCCGCATCGCACATGAAGCGGTATTGGCCGCAAGCCTCTAGCATGCCACGCTTCACGGCTAAGCCCTTGCCGCGTTGCTCCTCCCGCATGACGCGTAAATTAGCATGTTGGCCGGCATAGGATTGGGCAATCTGGAAAGTGCGGTCCTGGCTGCCATTCTCGACGATCAGCACTTCAGAAGAATAAGCTTGGTCTCCGAGGAAAGCGAAAACCTTTTCGATGGTGGTTGGGAGTCGGCGTTCCTCATTGTAAGCCGGGATAATGATGGACAGGAAGGGTGGCATAAATTTGCGGATCACGCGAGCCCGGTCAGGACAGAGTTAAAACGACAATGATGAATGCCAGCAACAGGAAGGCTTCGATAACCCCCATCAGTCCGATTAGCAGCCACTGCCGGCGCTGCAGGCTGATGCTGCCGATCGTAGTTACACTGGTGTCGTCCAGGATCGACACTCCTGTCGGCTCTTTTTCCGGGAGCGGCCGGGTAAGTGCATCGGTTATCCTTTTGACTTCGGTGGGATCCAGGGCAAATGGGCTCTGCGCTAATCCCAGCACGTAACGATCCACCGCATCGACCCTTACCAGGCGCACCGCAGGATTTTCCGCATCCACATGGATGCCTGGTTGGGCCAGGAAGAGAACCGGGGATACCTCGGGCATGTCTTGAAACTCTTCGCCGAGATAAGTTTCGATCGCTTTTGCCATGAGAAGCGCGCGCTTGACGAGATTCGGCCGGGCAGGCCTGAACCGGCGGCTGTTTGCGTCCATCACAGCCCATATTTCTTCCTTGGCTTTGTAGATACCCTTCAGAGCGGTGGCGACAATCACATAGATTCCCGGTGGCCCGGCGAGCACCAGCGGGATCGGGACGTCCAGATCCGGTAACATAACGTATCTCACGATGGTGTATTTGTTATCTAAGCCCTTCTGAAGATGGGCGATAAAAGTATCCTCCGCCTTGCGATCTCTGTCCCAGGACAGCCCGTACTTCCAGATCCCGCGCAGGCGGCTTTCCAGGCTGGTTGACCCATCCTCAGTACGAAAAGGTGACTGATCGAGAATTTTCATGACGGTTCCCTCCCCATCAATGGATTATGGCTTTCCCCTATCTAGCGGGAAAGTGGCCGGACTTGTGCGAGAAGCGCCAATGTATTTAGCGGATTTTGATAAGTATGAATTGAGCAAGATTACGTTGCTATCAACCAGTTTGCGCCTGTATTGGGCCAGCCGCTGCCGGGGGAGCCGGGAGAAGATCTCGGCATTCATCTGGCTTTCCGAATCGAGCAGGCGGTAGAATTCCACTGGAGAGATCTTTTGCCGGGCGGCGAATACTTCCACCGTGCGGGCCGCGGCTCCCGGCTCCAGCTGCTGGGCCAGGTATCTCCCCCATTCCTTCAAGTGAGCGTCTTCGATGAAGGGTAGCCAGTGATGCGGCTTGGTCTCCCTGAGCAGGCGAGCCGTCTCTGCCGGGAGATCCGGCATGATCTGGCGGTCGAGGTAAGAGCGCAAGACATTGTGCAGGTAGAGCCGCTGGCTGAATGTCGACCACCTGCGCGTGGGCCCAAAAACAGGAGCGAAGATGTCCAATATCCACTGCCAGTCGGCCTGCAGGTGGCACAAATACCCGGCCAGAAAAGCAGCCTGGGCGGCGGGAAGATCCCCGGCTCGAGCCAGTCCGGGGTAGGCGGCCAGTATTTGGATCCAGGGCGCTTTCGTCCCAGGCAGGATCGGCACCCTGAAGAAATGAGTCGCCTCCCGCCGCTGGCCCGACACAACCTGCACGTCAGGAGCCGTATTGCCTAATAGGAACGCGGGCAGCTGCTTGGATAGCGCCTGCCGTACGCGTTTCGCCAAGGCGGGTTCTTCCAGCAGTTCTCCGGCAACACTCAAGTGATAAAAAGGCGTGGGCATGCGAAAAATTATACCAGTTTGGTTAAAATAGCACCCGAGACCATAAATAGCGAAAAACGTAACGCGCTTCGGGACTGTGCGCATTACGTCTCATCAGTCGGGGTGAGCGGACTCGAACCGCTGACCCCCGCGTCCCAAACGCGGTGCGCTACCTACTGCGCTACACCCCGGACGCTGTCAGTATAATGCTATTTATGCCTGGATGCAAGGAGCAATCGTGCCCGCTGGCCTTACCGCGCATCTTTACGACCTGCACCACAGCCGCCACGCTGAGGATCTGAGTTTCTGGCTGGATCTGGCTGCCGAGGCGGGAGGTCCCATCCTGGAGCTGGGCTGCGGCACCGGTCGGGTGCTGCTGCCCCTGGCCCTGGCCGGCCATACGGTGTACGGCCTCGACCGGGATGCTGCCATGCTGAGGGTGTTGAGGCGTAACTTTCCCCACGCGGCCTCGTCAAATGTATTCGTCTTTCAAGCGGATCTGGCCGCCTTTTGCCTGTCAGAGAGATTCAAATTGATCCTGCTCCCGTGTAACACGTACAGCACCCTGTCAGGAACGCAACGCGCCAAATGCCTGGAACGGGTCCGCAAGCACCTGGGAACGCTCGGCGTATTTGCGGCCAGCCTGCCCAACCCCGTACTGCTCAGGAGGCTCCCGGAACGCTCCGATCCGGAAGTCGAGGAGGCCTTCCTGGATCCGGAAACCGCCAATCCCATCCAGGTCAGCAGCAGTTGGGAAAGGCGCGCCGGCCATTTCGATCTCTCTTGGCATTACGATCGCCTGTTCCCCGATGGCCGCGTCCAGCGGTTGACCGTCCACACCCGGCACGAACTTAACCCGGTAGACACTTACATACAGGAGCTGCACGCGGCCGGATTTACTTCCATTGAAACGTATGGAGATTTCGACCACTCGGAATATGACTCATCTTCACCTGCCCTCATTCTAAAGGCCATCCTCTCGCCTCAAATTCGCCCCTTTTGATCGGCGAGGTCATCCGGCCGGGCCCACTCCCCCCGAATCTCGACCCTCTCGATCGCCGAGGTCTCTCGACCGAGCCCCCATTTATTATATTTTTTTGATGTTGCGTTTGCGTTTTTCTTACGTTCGGAGGGTAAGATATCCACAGGTCAATCCAAAAGGAATGTAAATACTATACCCAACCAGGAGATGATAAATGATGACCATGTATATTTCCCCCTACCGCCGGATGGCCCG
>DASQQR010000237.1:0-6451 GCA_035643335.1 Anaerolineales bacterium | reverse complement strand
TCCCGTTTCGTCCAGGACCCGTAGAGTGGCCTCGTGAATTGCTTGAACTTCACCCCCCGACAAGAAGTTGAGTCTGCTCATGGCTTTCCGCCTCCGGTGCTTTCCAGCGCCTTAGCGAGGAAGGATACTCGCCGCATTTCCGCATCGATCACGTTCTCGATCTTCAGAAAGCTGTGCCCTTCGTCTTCATAAAGCGCAAAGTCGACTTGCTTTCCGAGTTCCAGCAATGCTTTGCGCGCTCGGACCGACTCAGATGCCGGGCAGCGCGGGTCGTGGACCCCACACACCAGCTGCACCGGCGCCTGAATGCGATCCAGGAAAAAGTATGGCGACCGGTCGTGCCACAGGTTATGGTTTTCTTGGGGATTGCCCATGTTCTCCAGGTCCCAATGCTGCAGGTCCTCTCGGGAGTTGGCATGAGCCGTGAACCAATTGAGAAAAGGCACGATTGCCGAGCCGGCCGCCCAACGGTCCGGGTACTGGGTTAGCGCAGTCATCGTCAGGTAGCCCCCGTGACTGCGCCCCGTCACCCCGATGCGCGCTGGGTCGGCCAGGCCCTCGTTGGCTAAATAATCCGCCCCGGCCACTACGTCCGCTGTATCCACGCCGCCCAGGTCGAAACGGCTGGCCAGCTGCCACGCCCGGCCGTAACCGGTTGATCCCCGGTAATTGGGTGCCAGTACGGCCCAACCCCGGCTGGCCATATCCTGCACCAGGGGCATCCAGGTGAACTGGTACAGCCAGTTTGGCCCGCCATGCACGACGATCACCCCAGGTGGTTTCTCCTTAGCATTTTGGGGTTGAAAGAGCAGCGCTGGCACCTCAACGCCGTCCAGGCCGGGGTAGTGGACCTCACGGGGCATCACAAAGCTGCTGTCCTGAAGCTCGGCTGACAATGAGTGGGTGAGCTGCCGTGCCAGACCATCGCTCAGGGAAAGCGCCCACAACTCGCTCGGATGGCGTGGTTCCTCGAATGCGAAGATGATCTTCTTTCCGTCGGGTGTAAATCGCGGCGCTGCGTGTACCCCGGGCCCGACTTCGTAGAGGCTGGCACTGCCTTCTCCCAGTTTGTGTACAGCCACCCGGTTCATTGGCCCTTGATTGACAACGTAAACGATCTGTCCGCCGTCCAGGGACCAATCGGGGCTCACATTTTCGGCCTCATCCTCGGTTACCCAGATGATCTGCCCCCTGCCTGATTCGAAAATTCCGATATCATAGTAGCCGTGAACATCCGAACTGAAAACTAGGTGGGCGCTGTCAGGAGCCCAGCGTGCCTCTTTTGCGTTGATCGCTCCCTTATCGTCGGCAATCTGGCGCGTCTCCCCTCCCTGCGTGGGTACGATAAAGGTGGCGAAGTCTTGTCCCCGCGCCTCAGCGACCACCGCCAGCCAGCGCCCATCCGGCGACCAGCGTACATCCGAATCAGGGTATGGGTGATCCAGAACCCGGCGGCCTGGTCCGTCAGTCACCGGCACGATGTAGGTGGCGAACCTATCGGAACGGTTCGAGATAAAGGCGATCTGCCCGCTGTCCGGCGACCAGCTGAAATTGGGCTGGATCGCATCAGGCGTGCCAGGCGTCAGGTTGGTATACGACCCCTGTACCCGGTCGTACAGGTAAATATCGAAATTCTCTCCCCCGTCCAAATCCAAACCATACGCCAGGTATTTCCCATCGGGAGAATATCGCGGCGCGAACTTCCCTCCTGGCCCGCCGGTGATTTGTTTGGGCGAGGCAGGCCCGTCAAGCCGGAGCTCGTAGATTTCCCATTGCCCTGTCAGGTTCCAGGAAAAAGCGACCTGTGCCCCTTCGGGTGAGACTTCAAATCCCCGGTCAGAATCTACGTGGGGAACCCTTAACTGCATTTCGAGGTCCATGGCTTTCGGTTTCATAGCCATTCTGTTAAGACTCTGACGCTGGTAATTGTTCCATGCCGCATTCCTTTGCCAGGCCCACGACCATTGCGTGCAGCTCCCTGGCTTGCTCCACGGGCGTTTCCGGCCGCTGGTAATCCGCCACGAGCTGTTTTACGCGCTCTTTCGCCCGGGCGAAGGCATCTAAGCCGCCGGCCTGCTGCCACCCACGGATAGAATCACGATCGATCACCGCGGAAGGCAGGTGCTGCTCCTTTTGAAAAAGCAGCCGGGTGGCTCTCTGCCTCAGGAAATCGCCCTTGAAATCGATCCCCACAAATAACTCGATTGCCAGGGTTTTGGTGTGCACTTGCATCCCCTCCAAAAGGCGCTTCGCCATAGCGATCGCCTCTGCGTCGATGACCAGCTTTTCCGCACTCTGGCAGGCCAGAAAATCCAGCATGCCTGCCCCCGATAGCATGTTGATGCCCGCCAGTGCCCCGATCATCGCCGAGACCCCGCTCTCCAATCCGGCCTGCGCATCCACGATTTTGGCATCGCTGGCGCCCAAATAGGCGTGTGTGGGCAAACCAAGGTGTTTTCCAACTTGAGCGTATGAGGCGTCGATCATCGCCGTTTCGATAGCGCCCATCGGCGTGGTCCCTTTGCGCATGTCGAAGATCGCCGGGGCGCCACCCCACACCACCGGCGAGCCGGGTCCGGCGAGCTGGTGGATGGTGATCCCGCTCAGGCATTCGGCGGCATGTTGCACCACTGAACCGACCAGGGTGACCGGGCCAGCCGCTCCGGCCAGCGGCATGGAGACAATTTGGGCTGGCACGCCCGCCCGCGCCAGGTCGATTAAGTTTTGGGAGCCAAATTCGCTCCAGATCAGTGGGGGAGACGGGCACACGTCGAATACCGCCCGGGGTTTCTCGGCCAGCGCTTCTCGGCCCCCGGCGAAGACCGCCAGCATGTCGAACATGAATTGAGTTGTGCGGACCGAAAAGGCGCCGGTGACGATGGGTTTCGCCGAATATAACAGCACCAGATACAGCCGGTATAGATCTCCGATTTCTTGGGGCACGTCATTGCACACCACCGCCGTGGATTGGGCCTCATATTGCGGAAGCATTTCTGCGACCTTGATGAGGCGCACCAGGTCAGGTGTCCGGGAAGACCGGTGCTCGAGGGTTTCCGGGTCCAGAATGTGAATGCCCGACGAGCCCGGATCGAATTGGACAGCATCGCCTCCGTATTCGACCGCTGGTTCGCCAGCCCGGTCGTGCAAGCTGAAATGCCTGGGAACGCTCTCCGACGCCTGGCGCACCAGGGACTCGGGGATCCTCACTACCTCGCTGACCGCATCCACCTGGGCTCCAGCCTCAGTCAACAATCTTCTGGCTTCCTCCGATTGGACTTTAATCCCAGGATCCCGCATCAAAGCGAAAGCTTCGTCCAGGACGCGCCTGATCAGATCCGTGGAGAGTAGTTCGAGTTTCGGTTTCATCGTGGCCTTGTATCTATCCCAATAATGAAGGGCTGGGGGTTTGTGGCGGCGCATTGCGCCGCCACAAACCCCGCTCTCCTGAATTTTCGGATATGCTCTTATTCTTTTTCCAGGCTTTGGATGATCCTTTGGAATTCCGTGGATAATTTCTGCTCCAAAGGTTCCGGTTGGTGGGTTGCCAGGATTTCTCGGGCCCTCGCCCTGGCCCAGTCTCGCGGCCCGTCCCCTTTTGCCTCCCAAACGTTGTAGGGTCTCCGGTCCAGGAACTGGGGCACGTACACGTCCCGCATGTGCTCGCGGGTATGCTTTTGCGCCAGGAAATTTCCGCCCGGGCCCACTGTCTGGATGGCCTCCAAGGCCAGGGTTTCATCGTTCACCGGTATTCCCTCCATCATCTTATGTACAACATTGAAGATTTCGCAATCCATCAACATCTGTTCGTAGGACCAGATCCGGCTGCCGTGTAGCAATCCGACGCCTAGCAGCATGTCGGACATCGCCGCGCTGGCCATGAAAGTGGACAGGCTGTTCTCGATCCCCGCCTGCCAATCCGGCTCCTTAGCGCCGGTGGCGAAAGATCCCATGGAAAGCGGGATATTGTAGAAGTCGGACAGCTGGTTGGTCGCCGCGCCGAACAGGAAATCCTCTGGACCACCACCTGTATAAGCGCCGGTGCGCAGATCAGAGGCTGTCTGTGCCGCCGCGTAGAACACCGGAGCGCCCGGGTAAGCCAGTTGGATCAGGGCCGTCGCGCTGATCACCTCTGCGTTGCCCACTGCCAATGTGCCTGCCATGGTCGCCGGACCGGTAGTCAGACAGGCAGCCATGGTCATAAATCCTACCGGCAGCCCAGCTTCGGCGGCTATCAGAGCCGCTTCCAGGCTTCCACCGTCTTGTCCCAATGGAGACGCCGTGCACTGCATGATCGAGAGGACTGGTCTTTGGTGCAGCGCCTCGCGCCCACCGGCAATCGCCGCGGCCATCTCCACGGCCGCCCGAGCTTCCTCCTCGGAGTAGACGCTTTCCGTCTGCACGTGTTTGCTCGAGTTCTCCCACACCGCCCTTAATTCGTGCAGCCCGCGCGTCTCCGGAGGGCAGTCCTGTGCCGACACCGCTACCCAGTGGAAGGCGATTTCTTCCAGGTAATCGGCCACCCTGGCCACGTCCGCCACGTCTTGCCAGCACGACCGCCGGCGTTCGCCGCTCTGGATGTCGATCACTTCAACCCCGCAGCCATCCGTGCCCACAAAGACATGGTTTCCGTCGAGGGGAAGAGTCTGGTCTGGATTGCGAGCGACCAGGTCGTAGCTTGGCGGGGCTTTCTCCAGGGCCTGCTCGATCAGCCTGCCCGGCGCTCGGACGATGGATCTATCCCGGTCGACCCGCGCGCCGTGATCCTCCCAGATGTCCAAAGCTTTTGGGGAAGGGAAGCGTACGCCAACGTTTTGGATGATGTCCAGGCTGGCCGAGTGGATGCTTTGCACCTCCTCAGGACTGAGGATCT
Organism: Anaerolineales bacterium; assembly: GCA_035643335.1. Taxonomy (GTDB): domain Bacteria; phylum Chloroflexota; class Anaerolineae; order Anaerolineales; family UBA4823; genus DASQQR01. The sequence continues at coordinate 1,581 of DASQQR010000237.1, read as the reverse complement.
CGAGCTCGAAAGCTGGGTTCGTGATGGATTTTATCTTTTTGGTCACACAAAACTCCTTAAACTGGTTGCCCAAGCAGCTGTCTGGCGATTTTTACTGCGCCGATGGCATCTTCACTATAGCCGTCCGCGCCGATTTCAGCCACCCATTCCTTCGTCACCGGGGCGCCGCCGACCATGATCTTGATTTTGGGTCTGAGGCCCTTCTCATCCGCGGTCCTGATCAGCTCCTTTTGCCTGGACATGGTCGTGGTTAGCAGGGCGCTGACCCCGATTAAGTCCGCCTCCACCTCTCGCGCCTTAGCAAGAATCGCCTCGATGGGTACGTCTACCCCCAGGTCGAACACCTGAAAGCCAGAGGCGGACAGCATTGTCCCCACCAGGGTCTTGCCGATGTCGTGAATGTCACCGTGGATGGTGGCCAGGACGACCTTTCCGAGCACCTCGCGTTGGGTGCCGCGTTTATTCATCTCTGGTTCGAGTGTGCTCACGGCCGTTTTCATGGCTTCCCCTGCCATGACCAGTTCGGGCAAAAAAGCCGCTCCGCAGGCGAACTCGTCGCCAACGTGGTTGACTCCTGCCACAAAACCTTCATTGATCGCCTCCAGTGGATCGATGCTCAGTTCGATGGCCTGCTGCGCTAATCGATGAGCGGCTTCAGCATCGCCATCAATGATGCTCTGAGCCATGGCCTGGAACAAATCCGTTTTCATACGTCACTCCTGTTAGAAAATTGGATGGATTTTTCCCTGGTGCCTTCCGGGTATTGCTCGCTGTGCCGTAATCACTTCTCGTCAACCTCTCTCCGCGAACGAGAATGGTTCGATCTGGCGCTCTCTTGCATTCAAGGTATCTTCTGTGATCCCTAGAAAGTCGACCAACTCTCTGCCCAATTTATGGATGTGTTCAACAGTATGCCTGGCAGCCCGGTCGGCGTCGCCGGATGCAATTGCTTCCAGAATGCTCTTGTGCTCCTGGTATTCCTGGAATAAGCTGGATTGCAGCAACTCCGGATGGCGAAACATGTATTCGTAGAGTCTCCAGTCAGGAAACACGTTGGAGGCCACCTCGTAAGATTTTGTCAATAGTGAATTTCCACTCGCCTTTACAATCGCCAGATGAAACTTCTTGTTCAGCTGCTGGAGCAACGACATATCATCCAGGGTGACCAGCTCTTTGGTTTGTTCAACGATCTCAGCCAGGTACCTGACCTGTTCCGGCGAGATGTTCTCTGCCGCCATCCGTGCTGCAGTGGTCTCCAGCAGCAAGCGCAGCACGTAGGCATCCAGAATCTCCTCTTCGCTGGGCCGTGGGACTCGCACACCCCGGTAGGGGACCCTCTCCGCCAGACCAACAGAGACCAGTCGATCCAGCGCTTCCCTGACCGGGGTCTGGCTTACATCCAGGGTCGTGGATATCTCTTCCTGGCGCAGCCACTCCCCGGGCGAATAATTGCCGGCGACGATCCTCTTGTGCAGGTATTCGAAAACCTCATCTTTGAGTGATTTCTTTTCTAAGCGATCACTTGGCCCGGCCGATTCAAATCCAGACTCTGTCACTGGCTCCTGAACCTTTCAGCTCGTC
>DASQQR010000236.1:0-5134 GCA_035643335.1 Anaerolineales bacterium | reverse complement strand
AGCATATCTAGACCGATCTCCGACATGCGGGGGATATCGATCAGAGGTTTGACCAGCGGCTCATCGCCCATAAGGATGTTAATCTTTGCAATACCTTTGGCGTAGTCACCTATGCGTTCAAGCTCTGTAATGATCTCAAGGATGGCGGCGATGATGCGCAAATCGCGGGCCATCGGTTGTTGCGTGGCGATTAACGTGATGCAATGGTTTTCGATCTCATAGCGCTTTTCGTTAATCAGTTGGTCCCCCTTATAAATGCGCCGGGCGTCCTCGGTATCCCGCCGTTTCAAAGCGTCTACGGATTCCTGGACGGCCTGTTCTACCATGCTGCCCATGACGAGTACATCATCTAAAAGATGTTGTATTTGGCGGTCAAGTGTTTCTCTCGGGGTCAATGCTGACATATCTCACCTCTCTCGGTCTCCGCAGCTGATGGGATCTACATTGTACATCAAAAAGGGAAAGTTAGTAAACATATGTAGGGTCTTATTGCGAGGGTGAGTTGGATTGGCTTGATTATCAACCAAATCTGCCAGTGATATAATCCTCAGTCTGTTGGTGTTTGGGCCGCGTGAAAATCTGGTTCGTTTCGCCAAATTCAACGATTATCCCTGAACGTGTCTCTGGGCTCTCGATCATCATAAAGGCGGTGTAATCCGAGACCCGAGCCGCTTCCTGCATATTGTGCGTCACGATCACGATCGTGTAAGATTCCTTCAGCGTTTGCATTAGTTCTTCGATTTTCAAAGTGGCGATGGGATCCAGAGCGGAGGCTGGTTCGTCCATCAAAATCACTTCCGGTTCCACCGCCAGGGCCCTCGCGATGCATAACCTTTGCTGTTGCCCGCCGGACATCGCCAGTCCTGACTGGGATAATTTATCCTTGACTTCATCCCATAGCGCCGCCTGGCGCAGGCTGCGTTCAACGATGTCATCGAGCTCATGGCGTCGGTGAATGCCATAGAGACGAGGTCCGTAAGCGACGTTCTCGTAAATGCTTTTTGGGAACGGGTTGGGACGCTGGAATACCATCCCGATCCGCCTGCGCGCCTCGACCACGTCCACGCCGGCGCCCAGGATGTTCCAATCATCCAGCAAGATCTCCCCCTCAGCCCGCGCTCCCGGCACCAGGTCAGTCATACGGTTAATGCTCCGCAGAAGTGTCGATTTGCCACAGCCAGATGGGCCGATGATTGCCGAAACGTGATTGGCAGGGATTTCCAACGAGATATCGGCCAGCGCGCGGAAGGCACGGTAATACACCGAAAGGGCACGGACGGAAATCTTACTCATCGGGCTTTCTTGAGAATCCCGGTAGTCTTCTCTAGATAAGCGAGTGGCCACGAGTTTTGGCTGCATCGATCGTTGGCGTAAAGGATTCATTCTAAAGTCCTAAAATCATTCATAGCACGTTAAACGTTTTTATTTTTTCATCAACGGATTACGCTACCCAGCTGGCGTGTTCGCCACCACACTAACAGCCGCGCCAGGACGTTGAGCGCCAGCACCAGCGCGATCAGCACGAACGCTGTTGCCCAGGCTTTAGCGCGCCAGTCTTGGTAGGGTGAAATGGCGTAGACGAAGATCGTGTGAGGCAGGGTGGCAATGGGCTGGTCGAGCCGAAAACTCAAAAAGGGGTTGCCAAAAGCGGTGAAGAGCATCGGCGCCGCCTCGCCAGCAGCACGGGCGATGGCCAGCATCAGACCGGTCAGAACACCATTGCCGGCCGCAGGCAGGATCACCGATAGCGAAGTCTTCCACTCCGGCGCGCCGATGGCCAGTGAGCCTTCCCGCAGGGCGGTGGGCACAAGTTTGAGCATCTCCTCGGTCGAGCGGATGATGATCGGCAGCATGATGAAAGAGAGCACAACGCCGCCCGAAAACGCAGAGAAGTGTCGCTGCGGCAATACGACCAGAGTATAGGCAAAGATGCCCATCACGATCGACGGCACGCCCGAGATCACGTCGGTGCCGAAACGCACTGCCAGGCCCAAGGGGGTATTGGGCTGGTAGGCGGCCAGGAAAGCGGCCAATATCCCTATTGGCGCAGAGATCAACAGACCTAACCCCACCGTGATAGCTGAGCCAATGATGGCGTTTAGCACTCCGCCCCCTGGCACACCGACCGGTGTGGGCAATTGGGTGAGGAAAGATAGCGACATAGCCGGGGCGCCAGCCCGGAGCACGTAGCCGAGGATCCACAACAAGGGTGTAATGGCGAGAAGCGTGGCCAGCCCGCACAGGGCCAACATGAGAAGGCTCTTCCTTTTACGCCACGATGCTCGCCTCTGCGAAAGCATCATACACGCGCCTCCTGGAAGGTTTGCCGGGCCACTCGCCAGATTAGCAATCGAGCCAGCAGATTCAGCACTAAAGTGATGACAAACAGAATCAGGCCAATCTCGATCAGGGCGTGCAGGTACAGGTCGTAAGTGGCTTCGGTGAACTCGTTGGCGATGATTGAAGCCATGGTGTAACCGGGGTGAAGCAGGGAAAGAGTGAGGTCCAGGTTGTTTCCGATCACCATGGTGACCGCCATAGTTTCGCCCAGCGCTCTGCCCAACCCAAGGATGACTGCTCCGAGCAGCCCGGACAGTCCATACGGGACGAGCACCTGGGAGATCATCTCCCAGCGGGTAGCGCCCAGGGCCAGGGAAGCTTCACGCTGCGATTGGGGGATGGCACGAAACACGTCGCGACTGATAGCGGCAATGGTGGGACCCACCATGATAGCCAGGATGAGCGCCGCGGCCAGCCGGCTGGGCCCAAATACCGGCCCGGCAAAGATGGGCAAAAACCCAAGCCAATCGTTGAGCAGCACTCCAGTTGGCCGCACGACCGCCGGGATGAAGACGAAGAGTCCCCAAAGACCGTAGATCACACTGGGTACAGCAGCCAGCAGTTCAACCAGGAAACTCACCGGCTGTCGCAACCAGTGCGGCGCCAGCTCGGCCAGGAAGATTGCCACACCCAGGCTGACTGGCACGGAAATCAGCAGGGCGACCACAGAAGTGATCAAGGTGCCGGAGATAAAAGGCAGTGCTCCGAATACCCGGTCCAGCGCCGGATCCCAGCGCGAGGAAATTAAGAAGCCCCACCCGAATGCCCGGCGCGAGAGCGCGGAATTCGCCCAAAGCTGGTAGCCAATGGCAGCCACCAATGACAAGGCTAACAAAGCGGCCAGCAGCACCAGGCTGTAGTACAACAAGTCGCCGTGTTGCCAAAAATTGGTCAGGCGACTGGAAAACGATTTTCGCTCGGGAACGCCGATTCGAGCGTCTTGTGCCATGCAATTATCCTATCCGCTGTTCCGGTGACAGAATCCTCCCCCTAGCCACGCTGGGCGGCACGGGGGGAGGACTAATTTTCGAGGTCCAGAGCATTACTGCCCAAGCGGCTGGCCGTTGCAAGTCATCTGGTCTAGCCTGGAAAATACCTGCTCACGCACGTTGTCCGGCAGGGGCACGTACTCCAGCTCTTGGGCGTATGGAGAGCCGTCCGTCAGCGCCCATCGGATAAACTCGACCAGTTTGTTAGCCTTGGTGCAATCCGTCTGATCCATGTAGACCAACAAGTAGGTATACCCAGCGATCGGCCAGGAGTTCTCCCCAGGGGCGTTCACGATGGAGCGCGCCAGCGTATCAGGCATCTCGCCGCCGAAGTCGGCCATTGCGTTCTGGGTGGTCTCAGGCGAGGCTTCCACCGTCGTGCCGGCGGCATTGACCAGTTTGGCGATGGCCAGGTTATTCTGCTTGGCATAGGCCAGCTCCACGTAGCCGATCGAGCCGTCGTTCTGAGACACCGTTCCGGCCACGCCTTCGTTGCCCTTGCCCCCTAAACCGACTGGCCATTCAACCGACGTGCCCTTGCCAACCGTGTTATTCCACTCTTCACTCACCGTGGAGAGATAATCGGTGAAGATGAAGGTGGTCCCGGAACCGTCCGAGCGATGGACGACGATGATGTCCTTATCGGGCAGGGTCAGGTTCGGATTCAGGGCGGCGATTGCCGGATCATTCCACTTCGTGATCTTGCCCAGGAAGATGCTGCTTAGCGTATCGGCGTCTAGCACCAGCGGATCAGCGTCTGCCAGCTCCGCTACGTTGTAAGTGGGCACGTCTGCGCCAGCTACCGAAGGCAACATCTGGATGCCAGGGGCCGCTGCAAATTGATCTTCGTTCAAGATGGCATCCGATCCAGCGAAGTCGACGGTCTTCTCGGTGATTTGCCTTATGCCACCGCCGGAACCGATGGACTGGTAGTTGAACTTGACTGAGGGGTCCACGAAGGCATATTCGTAGAACCAGCGGCTGTACAGCGGGAATGGGAAGGTGGCGCCAGCACCGTTCATCTGAACCGATCCGACTTGCGGCCCCTGGGTTGGCTCAGGGGCGGGTACGGTGACTACCACTGTCTCCACCATGGGCGTTCCCTGTACCATCCGGGTGACCTCGACGATCTGAGGTTCTTGTGTGGGGTTTGAAGTCGCTGGAGTCTGGGCGCAGGCTGCTAACAACGCGCTGGCAACTGCGAGAATTGCCAGAAGGGTAAAAAGGCGATGCATTTTCTCCTCCGTTTAGGAAAGATTTTTTCTTGCGTTCTGCCCGATCATACCAGGATGGTTTTATCATCCGGTGAAAGAGAGTTTAACAACTCGTCAAGGGTTTGTAAAAGACTGGTTAACGGCCATAGGATCCCGGGCCAACGATCCACGGAAGCCTTGGATCGATCTGGATTAGGCAAGTGTAATTAGATTGCTGTAGGAGCGACTAGAATAATATGGATCTGGCCAGGCCGGCCAGGGCTCCCCCGAAGATTAACCAGGTCGATTGGACCTCGAACTTGACCAGCAGTACGGTTGAAATCACGGCAATTGTGAATGTAATTGGATCAATAATGGCTGCCTGGCCCAATTGCCAGGTCACCGAAGCCATCAGGCCCAAGGAGGCCACGTTGACGCCATCCAGAAAACTTCCCGCCCACGTGGATTGGCGCAGTTTGGGGATCAATGGATTGCTGATCGCCACGAAAACAAAGGACGGCAAAAAGATGCCCAGGGTGGCCAGAAGGGCTCCGGGGGTGCCGCCCAGGATGAATCCGATAAACGTCGCCGTGGTGAAAACAGGTCCAGGGG
>DASQQR010000235.1:0-2598 GCA_035643335.1 Anaerolineales bacterium | reverse complement strand
CCCACCAGCAAGATTGTGGCCAGTGAAGCGCTGCAGTGCCCCACGCTGCTCGAGAACGGCTTTGGGTCCCATCGCATTGAAGGCATCGGCGACAAACATGTACCCTGGATTCACAACGTTAAGAATACGGATATGGTCGTGGCGATCGATGATGCCGCCGTGGTGAACCTGGCGCGTTTATTCAACGAACCAGCCGGCCGGGACTATCTCGTGGGTCAGGGCGTCCCGGAAGAATTCGTTGGCCAGTTGGATTTGCTCGGCTTCTCTGGGATTTCGAACCTGCTTTCCACGATTAAGTTTGCCAAATATTACGAGCTGGACGAGCATGATATCGCCCTCACAGTGCTGACCGATTCGATGGAACTCTACGGCAGCCGTTTGAAGGAGATGCACGCTGAACATGGTGAATACAGCGATTTGGATGCAGCCGGCCACTTCGCCCGCTATCTGCAAGGGGTTTCCACGGATCACTTGCTCGAGCTCTCCTACGTTGACCGGCGCAGGATTCATAACCTGAAATATTTCACCTGGGTTGAGCAGCAGGGCAAGACCTACGAGGAGATTCTGGCTCAGTGGTACGAGCGAGATTACTGGACAGAAGTCCAATCCATGGTGTCCAAAATCGACGAATTGATCGCTGAGTTTAATGAAGACGTTGGTTTGATCTAGATTGCCCAATGGACTCACTGCCTTCACCGACATCTTTGATCCTGGTCGCCGTGATGGCGGATCCACGCGACCTGGAAATTGCGCGTCTCTTAGGATGGTATCGCATTCCGCTGCGTACCGCCCCGAAAGTCATTGCCGTCGATTACCTGGCTTTCTACCAAACGGGTAAGTTCGGGGAGAACAAGTGGCGCGTCCAGTATGTGGCTCCAGTGCGCGGCCACGAGTTGACCACGCGTGCTGAGCTTCTGCAGGATGAGACTGACCATCCCCGAGCCCGTGAGGAATACTTCAAGATTCAGATTGGCCCCCTGATTCCCCTATCCGAACCGATCCTGGCGAAAAAATGGCGCCGGATCACCTTTCTTTACACCACTGGAGAATACCTGCTGAGTGCAGAAACGATCAACGACCTGGTGGTGCATTCCGAAGAGCGCCAACTGCTCTGGAAGGCCCTCCGAGAGCGAGCCTCCCAGCATCAAACCTACACGCCCGATGGCTTGGAAGAGGTGGATGTGGATCCGGAGGTGTTAGCGGCGTTGCTGGGGATAAAGGAGTGAAATGTCCACCACTCTTCTAAAATCGGGCACCCTTATCACCGCCTCAGAGACCTTCGAGGCAGATATTTTGATCCAGGGTGAGAAAATCCGCGCCGTTGGCGCGGACCTGGAAGATCCTGGTGCACGAGTGATTGACGCCGCTGGCAAGCTGGTTATGCCGGGAGGCATCGACCCTCACACCCATTTTGATCTGCCCATGTTCGGTACGGTTTCCTCCGATGACCACTACACCGGTCATAAGGCGGCCGCCTTTGGTGGCACAACCACAGTGCTGGATTTTGTCCCGGAGGATTATCCAACGCTCACAGAGGCGGTATCTGTCTGGCGGGAGAAAGCCGATCCGAAAGCCGCCATCGACTTCGGCTTTCATATGAACATTACTCGCCTGGATGATGAAGTCATCGAAGAGATCCCGCAATTGATAGACATGGGGATCACTACCTTAAAGGTATTTACGGCCTATAACGGCCGCTTGCGATTGAGCGATGGTGAGATCTTCAAGGTTATGCGGGCGGCCAAAGAGCACCGGATGCTCACTATGCTGCACGCCGAAAACGGCGATGTGATTGACGTATTGGTTGCAGAAGCGCTGGCCGCCGGGCACACGGCTCCCGAGTGGCACGCTTACACCCGCCCTGCCTGGGGTGCAGTTGAGGCTGTGTTGCGGGGAGCGGCCCTGGCGGAACAGGCGGGTGCGCCACTGTATGTTGTCCATCTCAATACTGCTGGGGGTGTCGACCAGATTGGTTACGCCAGGGCGCGGGGCGTAAAAGTGATGGGCGAGACCTGTCCCCAATATCTCTTTTTCACGGAGGAGCATCTCCGCCGCCCGGACGGAGCAAAATGGGTTTGTTCTCCCCCCATGCGTACAGCGAAGGACAACCAAAGGTTGTGGCAGGGATTGGCCGATGAAACCATCCAAACCATAGGCACGGATCACTGTGCTTTCTTCTACGATGGAACCCGACCAATCCTGTATGAGGGAGTAGAAATTGCCATTCCAGGAAAAGAGCTCGGCAAAGATGACTTCACCAAGATACCTAACGGATTGCCTGGCATCGGCGATCGCTTGCCGGTTCTGTGGACCTACGGGGTACGTGCCGGGAAGTTGACCCCTAACCAATTCGTAGCCCAGACCAGCACAAATCCAGCCAAGATCTTTGGCCTTTACCCGCGCAAGGGGGCATTGCTGCCCGGTTCGGACGCGGACATCGCCGTCTGGGACCCGGAACGGCGATTGACCTATGGCCTGGCTCATGCTCACCATCGCACGGACTACAATTTGTATGAGAACTGGGAATTGGTTGGATTCCCCGAAAAAGTCTTCCTGCGCGGCCATTTGATCGTGGACGGCGAGAAGTGGCTCGGCAGT
>DASQQR010000234.1:0-3190 GCA_035643335.1 Anaerolineales bacterium | reverse complement strand
GTCATGTAGATAGTGACACCAAATCCTTCCAGGGTGCCATTGTTAGCCGTAAATTCATCGGACACACAATATAAGCCGGGGTTTAGGGTTAATTTGCCACCTCCCGTCAGGCGAATGCGATCGTATCTACCGGGATCGATGGTGACATCGTTTCCGCCTGGAACACTGCTGACCGGTACCTGGGTGCAATCGGGATCAGTCTGGGGGCCGAGCTTAGGCATTCTTACGCTTCCCTGCCTGGGCTCTGGGCTAAAAGATCCTGAACTCGGGTCCTCATACTCGGTAACATAGCCAATCGTCCCATTGTCAACGGACACATCAGGACCACCATTGGCGTCAATACAGGAATTCGAGAAGATGCCACCTCCGTTGACGTGAATGCTCCCGCCTCCGCCACCATCAAATGTCACGCCACCTTCGTTATTCTCGCAGAGACTGCTTGTAGAAAAAATCGCGTTCCCGAAGGCCATGGTGGTGTTGGGACGGATGCGAGTGACGGCATCCACGCTGTTGATCAATGGGCCCTGGAAGACGAAGTGCACGAACGCGGTGCGGGTCTGCCGGGTGACAAAGGTATGGATATCGATATATTTATCGATATAGCTGCCGTTGTCGTAGTCGTCAACGCATTCAGTGGTAACCCCGTTCTTGTCTGCAACGTCTGTATCGATGCCATAGTCATTGCTGCCGGCGCGGCTGATGGCGGCATCCTTGGCCGCATCCATGGCGTCTTGAACTCGGTAATCGTTACAATCGAAATCCTCCCACACGACGTAGGTGTTCTCCATGTGCAATGCAGCTACCCCACCACCGGCCAGTGAGGCGGCATCCGCCGCGTTCTGGGCATGCCGGCGGTCGGCGTACACCATACCTCCATCGATGGCCAGGGCTGTGAAGCCGAGCAGAGCCACAGCGGCAAATACCAGCAAGATTAATGCCTGCCCTCTTTCTGATGAATTCTTGATTAGTTTCACGCCAAACCTCCTAGACATATTGGCCCGCTATGGACACGAGGGCGTTAATATCGTATCGGTAACAGATGCGCTGATCGCGACTGTCTGACGGCCCAGGAATGTGCCAATAAACGGCATGGTTAAAGGAAAATCAGGGTAGTCGATGCTCACGGTCACAGCATTTCCAGTACATTTACTGGCAGGATCGGACCACTCAATTGTGATTTCATCAGCGGTGAGGGTGTTTTGCATCATATCCGAGCTGTACAGCACGTGGTTCTTGATCTCGATATCACTCGGGTTGATTGAGCCATATAGCGCGCCTTCCTGGGCAGCATCACGCATGGCCATGTAGGTGAAAAATGCCCGGCCGAGATCAACCACCCCGCTGAGTAGCACCAATAAGAACATCAAGCTGAAGGCCAATTCCATGAGGCTTTGGCCCCGTTCGGTTTTGCAAGTCGGTTGCATCTCAATCATTTTGACCTCTGTTTGCATAATTCTAGCGGATGGCTAATGGCAGGAAGATCTGCGCAGAGCCAGCATAAGCGGCATTGCCCTGCCCGGCGTAGCTGGTGATAATCTGGGGCTCATCGGGATTCTGTCCAACCATGAAGAATAGTGGCGGGGTGACCAGATTACCGGCGTCGTTCACCAAGGCGTAGTAGAGAAAATGGTTTACCTGGACGTCCATCCAGGTGATAATGCCACGCCCATCCCTATCCTTGGTCACGGATACGAAATCCGATTGGCGGGGATTCGGATTAGTTAAATCAGTTGGACCAGCCAGCTTTGAGAAGCCTGGGTCGTTCAACAGGGCAAAAGAGATTTTGTTATTCGACCCATTGGTCCATGCTACCAGGATCTTGCCCGATTCCAGCTGGACCGCATCGGGTCCCCAGCCGCTGCTACCGGTAATGTTGGTCTCCGATTTAATCTTGTTACCCTGATAATCGAGGACCATGAAGTTTATCCAGGAGCTTGAACTGCCGGAATCGTCCACGGTAAATGTGAGCAAGACGCGGGCACCATTGATCGCCGTGACGGTAGGATCGAAGTATTTCAGGCCGCCAGCTGTACTTTGAGTCAGAGGTGCCGGAGACTTTAATACGTTCCCAGCGGTGCTGTAGATGGCCAGGTAGATATCATTCGTCTGGGAGCCCTCGCCGCCCTGCACGCGCTGATCGATCCAGGTAATTACAAAACGAGCGCTGTTTTTATCACCAACTGCAGTAATGCGGGGAGACAAGAAGAACGGGGAATTCAAATCATTATTTTGAGTCAGGTTTTGGGGACCGTACGCTATAGTCCCGTCGGCGTTCACAATGGCAAAGTAAATATTGGATAGGGTGTCAGTACTCGCATTGAGAACGGAACGGACCCACACAATGCCGAGCTTGCCATCCTGCGATCCAGCCACGACCGGAAACCGATCGGTTGTTGGTTGGCCTTCGTTGATGTTACTGGTAAGTTTCGCGGATCCCTTAGTAACCCCACCGAATTTGTCCAGTAGGGCATATTCGATGTCGGTATAGGTTGTCGGCAACCCCATGTACTCTTTGAGATAGTTCTTCTCCCAAGTATAGACATAGCCATCCTGGGAAGTTTGCGCCAGCGCCAGAGTACTCCCCGAGAACCATTCAGAGACTTTTGATGAGATTATTCGAGGTGACCAGATCAGATTGGCACGAATACCTGTATCACTGTCCGCCAGAGCCTGGGTAAAGGGTACTGGGATTGCGCTGGAGAGGGCAGTTTGGGCTTGCTTACTGGAATCTTCCGAGGATTTTGCGGTCAAAGTCACTTCGGTGTGATCGCCGGCATCTGCTGAGGCGGGAGGCTCCAAGATGATCGTAATTTTTCGGGACGCCCCTGGACTGAGCGACCCGGTATCCTGCGTGCCATCCCCATCACTATCAGTGAGTTGAACCAGACCGTTTTCGTCGTAGAGACGAATTCCCCAACCAGGACTGCTGGAGAGCGGAGTCAAGTCGAAGGTATCACTTCCAGCTTCTCCGGTATTGCGAACTTCGACTTCAAAGGAGGATTTACCTCCAACTGCAAAAGCGCCATGATAAGTGGGAAGAAGCTTCACCCGCGGGCCAGCCGCGGGCCGTTGAAACAGGATGGCCTTTCCAGCGGTCAAGCCCGAACTGCTATTGTAAGTATATAGAAGGCCATCAATCCCGTCGGCGTCCTCGATCCCAACCGTGGATTCATTGGTTTCACCATCCAAG
>DASQQR010000233.1:0-8393 GCA_035643335.1 Anaerolineales bacterium | reverse complement strand
GGAGGATGGATACGAACTGCAGTTCGCCGTCAACCATCTGGCCCCATTTTTGCTCACCCTGGAACTGCTACCGCTGCTCAAGAAAGCCCCGCATGCGCGCGTCATTACGGTCAGCTCGGGATCGCACCGCAATACGCGCATGCACTGGCAGGATGTGATGTTGCGCCGGGGCTACAACACATTACGGGCTTACAAGCAATCCAAGCTGGCCAATGTTTTGTTCACCTTCGAGCTCAACCGCAGACTCGGGGAGGACAGCTCAATACGGGCTTATGCGGCGGACCCTGGATTGGTGAACACGGAAATTGGGTCGAAGGGTACCAGCGGGCTGGTGCGCTGGATCTGGGAAAAGCGCCGGGCTGGCGGCGTGAATCCCGAGCAAGGGGCAGAAACCGTGGTCTACCTGGCCGCAAGCTCCTCAGTAGGTGGTTCGCGAGAAGTCTATTGGAAAGACTGCCGCCCAGTACAAGCCAGCAGATACGCCCAGCGGGCCGAAGAAGCCGCCCGCCTATGGGAGCTATCCGAGCATCTGTGCGGGGTAAAGGAACAAAGCACAAGCAGCAGCTGATATCGCCTCACGTTTCACGTTTTCCGGACCGCCTCTCGCGCCAGTCGGTCCACCCTCTTGTTATCGCGGTCGTCGGCGTGGGCACGCACCCAATGCCAGATGATCTGGTGCCTCTGGATGGCTTCATCCAGGGACTTCCACAGGTCCAGGTTGGCCAGTTTACCCCCCTTGCGCCGCCAGTTGCGCGCTTGCCAGCGCGGCATCCACTCTGTGATGCCGAGTTTCAGATAATTCGAGTCGGTGAAGAAATCCACCCGGCAAGGCTGTTTGAGAGCCTGGAGCGACTGAATGGCGGCGGTCAACTCCATGCGGTTGTTCGTGGTGTCAGGGTCGGACCCGGTGAGGGTTTTTTCCTGGTCTTTAAAGCGCAATAACGCCGCCCAACCACCCGGGCCGGGGTTAGGATCACAGGCGCCGTCGGTGTAGATGGTAACGCGAGGGAGTTCGTTCATGGCTCGAAGCGCTGGTGTAATTCCGAGGCGGTCTCGTCCAGCAGTTCAACCGTGGCCGGGATGCGATCGGGGGTGAAGTAGGAGCGGAAGGTCTGGGTACCCACATCGCCCACCGCCCAGCGCACCACGCTCCAGGATTGGAAGCCCGGCTCGGTTTTTGCAAAAGGCAGCAAATCCTGCGCACCCGCCCATTGTGAGTGAGCGCTGGCAAAATCCTCGAGCAGCTGGGCCGTTGAAGCCCGGAGAGGGTAAGTGTGCCCGGCAGGTACCCAGCGGGCTTGGACTTCCGGGGAGAGGAACCACTTCAGAAATACCCAGGAGGCGAGCTGTTCTTGAGGGGAAGATTTGAACACCGCGAAGGCCGGTCCATATACATCGATGACTGGCTGTCTGGCCGGCGAGGGGAAGGCGATCAACGTCCAATCGTCCTGGTTTCCGGCCTGGTCCAGGGCCTTTTTCTGCTCAGGCAGGTCCGCGATTGAAGCAGCGACAAATAGAGCCTGGCGGGAGGCGAACTCTTCTTCGGCGTGATCTCCGTCCGTTTGCCAGGCGCAGCCGCTGTCGTAAAGATCCTTGAGGAAAGCCAGCGCGGCCCGAGTTTGCGGGGTATCGAAATCGTAGCCAGTGCCCGCCGAATCGATCGCTTCACTACCGAAGGCGTACATCCAGCTCAAAATGGCCGAGGGCGAGGTATTGGTGACCCAGCCGCCAGTGCCGTTGTTGTCCGGATCATCATCACGATTATTTGCCCTGGCTGCCGCGCAGGCCTGCAGCTTAAACTCCTGGGGCGTCTGTGGAGCGGCCTCAAACCCCAATTCTTCGGCCCAGGACAGATTGTAATACATGAGCTGGGCGAAACGTTGGGCCGGCAGGCCCAGGCGAAAGCCGTCCTCGACATCCTGTGTCCAGAAAATCGCATAAAAATCGGCTTGCTCCTGTGAGCTGAGACCCCATTCAGGATCATCCACGTATCTATTCAGATCGAGCGTCCCTCCGCCCACGTCATTCCATGAAAGGATCTCATAATTGTAACCCACCGCAATATTGGGTGGATCCCCCGTGGAGCCAGCATCCAGGACTCTCTCGTATAGCTGGTTATAATTTCCCTGGTAGGCGCTATCGACCGTGATCCCGTAGGCATTCGAGGCGTTGAACTCGGATACCAGCCCATTCATGGCCTCTGCAATTCCCGCGGACCACGGGTGCCAAAGGTTGATCCTGGCACCGCGCAAATCCTCTGGGGGTATTTCAAGCGCGGCAGAGGATCCTGCTTTTGCGCTGGGAGTTGAGGTTGGGGAACTGGTAGTTTTGACCGGGGTGGCGCTGGACGTCAGGGTAGCCCTGGGTGTAGCCTTTTCGACCGGTTGGGTCGGAGTCCCGCCCGCCTGGCAAGCTGCCAAAGTTAAGACCAGGAAAAGAGTTACAATGAGCAAGCCACCTGGCATTGTCCGGAGATCAGCGCCGAGGTCCGCATGCGGGTCACGAGCTCGATTTCTTGGAGATGAGTTGTGTAGCAATTTTCACCTGTTATGCCCAGCCATCGCGCCGATGGCGCGCCGGGCGGAGGCGGCGAAATTGAAGTGGGCATACGGAGCAATCAGCCTTTGCCTCGATCTCGCCCAGATTTCACTCTCAGAGGTTTCGCCATTATATCAAAAGCGCGCTAAGCTGATGCGAATACTGGAAAGAGAGGCGCATGCCTGACCTGACCCCCGATCTTCTGCCTGAGTTGGACTCTCATCGCATCCCAGGTCTTGACCTGGGCGGTGATTTCACGTACCCGAATTATGCGGGTAGATCGATCTTGAACCTGCCAGCCAGCATCTGCCGCTTGATGGGCGTGCCTGAGATCGGCAACCAACCACTGGCTCCTGAATTGCTCGCTCCGTTGGGCGACGGGGCCCAAAAGGTCATCCTGGTGCTGATGGATGCCTTGGGGTTGAGCCACCTGCGCCGGCTTATCAAGGCGGGGAAAGCGCCCGTTTGGGAGCGGCTGGTTGGGCCAGGCATCTTGGCCCCCCTGACCTCAATTACCCCCAGCACAACCTCAGCTGCCCTGACCAGCTTGTGGACGGGACGAAGCGCAGCGGAGCACGGTATCGCGGGTTACGAGCTGTGGCTGAAGGAATACGGCGTGGTAGCCAACACCATCCGGCATGCCCCGATGACCTTCAAGGGGGAGGCCGGCAGCTTGAGCCGGGCGGGCTTTACCCCGGAGAAATTTCTGCCATTTACCACCCTGGGCACACACCTGGCTGCTCATGGGGTGGCTTCTTACGCCTTACAGCATCACAGCATCCTCACTTCGGGCCTCTCCAAAATGTACTTCAAAGATGTAGACATCCAGGCTTTCAGCACGTCGACCGACCTCAGCATCAATTTGCGAAAATTGCTGGAAAGCAAGGCAGACGAACGAATATTCGTGTGGGTATATTGGGACCAGGTGGACTACTTTTCGCATTTCTACGGACCCGGCGATGAGCGAACCACGGAGGAGTTCAGCAGCTTCAGCAGAGCCTTCGAGCGGTTGTTTCTCGAACCCCTAAGCAAACCAGCCCGGCATGACACGCTGGTGATCCTGACCGCAGATCACGGGCAGATCCCCACCAATCCTGACCCCTACTACGATCTGCGCAACCATCCCAACCTGGCGCGCCGGTTACACATCCTGCCGACTGGCGAGCATCGCCTGATGTACCTGTTCGTGCGCCCAGGCCAGACCGAGGCGGTGCGGGAATATTTTGAGCGCACCTGGCCCAAGCAGTTCAGGATGGCCGATCCCCATTACGCCGTACACGCCGGCTTATTTGGACCGGGGAAGCCACACCCGCGGCTGGCTGAACGCCTGGGGGATCTACTGGTCGCCGCTCATGGGAACGCCTACCTGTGGTGGGCAGAGAAGGAAGATCACTTGTTCGGCCGGCACGGGGGTTTAAGCCCGGATGAGATGTTGGTGCCTCTTTTGGCTGTACGATTATATTAAGGGTCATTTCAGGATTACCTCGGCCACGGGACAACCCTGATTCGCGTACTCGTGATCCTGCTCGTGGATGGCCTTCTTCCCAGGCCGGTTACTGAACGCTTTTTACGAGAAATTATTGCGGCGTGTGAAAATCTTGCCGTCTGTCTGAAGAGCGGGTTTCTCGAAAGTTCGCCTATAATAAAAAAAACAGCCCTGGTTGCTGCATCAGGGCTGTTTTCCGTGAACTTGTCAGATCATGGCGGCGGCAAGAAATCCCAGGGGTTGACCTTGCCGTAGCTGTCGTGCATCATCTCGAAGTGGATGTGCGGCCCGCTGGATTTGCCGGTGCTTCCAATCGCACCAATCAAGTCGCCTTGGGCGACGTTTTGGCCGCAGCCCACGTTGATTACGCTCATGTGACCATAAAGGGTTTGCCAGCCGTTGCCGTGGTCGATGACCACCATGTTGCCGTAACCGAAATTGTTCCAGCCAGCATAGACCACCACGCCGCTATCAGCAGCCCACATAGCGTCACCCAGGTTGCCCTTAATGTCAATCCCGTAGTGATTGGTGGCCGGCGAGAAATCATATCCCGAGAGGAAGTGATTGGCGCTGGGCCAGATGAAACTGCCAATCCCGACCAGGCCGTACAGCGGATCCACACTCAAATCGCAGGCCCCAGGGCCGATAAATTTAGCCACAGACGGGTTGTCACGCGTGATGCGCGGGCTGAAGTTGATGAAGTCGCGATGGCCGCCTGGGACGATCAGGAAGGTCCCTGGCTCGATATTGGGATCGGACCAATTGCCCAGGGTCTCCGGATTCAGGTGATTTCCTGGATAGTTGATGATGTCTTCCGGTTTCACGCCGTAACCCTCGGCGACGCCATTCAATCCCTCGCCAGCGGACCACTTATGATAGACGCCGTCCACTGGAAGGATATTCAATTCTTGGCCAGGAGATAAATAATGGGGGTTGTCGCCCAGAACATAGGTATTGCCCCACATGATGGTTTCCGGTTTGAGCCCGAAATTCTCAGCGATGCCGAAGATCGTATCCCCGGTCTGAACGGTATAGGTAATTACCTCGGTGCGGGGGCGGGTGGGAATGGTCGTATGCATTAATGCATAGCGGGGTATGCCAGCCAGAAAACCAGATTGCGCGACGGCAAAGGGGGGTAATTTCGGGGGTTCTGCAGTCGGCGTCGGGGTCGGCAGGGAGGCTGCCAGGGCTGCCTCGCGGGGGGGGTTGATCACCTGGGCGCGCAGGTAGAATTCACGCATGAGCCACACAACCAGCAGGACCAACGACAGGGAGAGCAAATGGGTGCCAAGACGCAAGGTGGATTCGGCCAGACCCAGGCTTGAAAGTCGCTCCCAAAACAACAAAACACGGCTCTCCTGGGCTATCTCCGCGCCAAGGGCCGTATCTGGATCACCTTCTTTATCTATCCGGGAGCTTCCTGCCTCGATTCCGGGGGCGTGCTCGGGGAATTTATCATCTGGCATAGAGTGTGTCTCCGGTCGCATCATAACACTGCCTCGCAGATGCGTCAAGTCGGGCCAGGAAGCCGTTTCAGGGCCCCGAAACCGTGTCGGCGGCCTCTTGTGCAGCCGCGGCTGGATCGCTCTGCTCTTTAAGGACCTCAACAGTGGCCTGTTGCAGAGCCGGGCTAATCGCCGTCATCACGTCGGCTGACGGAAAGATCTGGGCAGAGCGGGCGATTTGTTCTGCCAAACTCTGTAAGTTTGCGTTCGACCAGCCATCCAGGGCCGATGAGCGCGGGGGCAAATATCCCGACGCGGCGGTCCATGCCGAGAGAAAGTCACTTGCGGTGAGGAATTCAGCCAGCTCGACCGTGGCCGGGTGGCGCTCAACCTGGGGATTGGAGAGAGCCCAGACCCAGCCATTGGCCAGGGTAAAAGGGACCCCCTCCAGGGTAGGAATGGGCGCAGCATCCGTATCCACGGGCAGTGCGCTCAAGAAGCGCGAGGTCCAGGTTACCACCAGGTTCGCTTGCGCCTGGTTATAAGCCTCCCAGGCCTGCTGGTCATCGGTATATTGCGTGAGCCAGAACGGCATCACCCCGGCGGCCTCGGCCGATTGAAAGAAAGTGAGCACGCTCTCCAGGATGTCCATGTCCAGCATGGGCCGGCCTTCCTGATCTTCGACCTGGCCTCCGGCAGCCCTATATTCGGTTAGGGTAAATTGAGCCTGCTCGTCGGCCGCAGGGAATATCAAGGCTGTGCCCAGATTCAGAGTGGCAGGCCAATCCCTGGCTGGCTCTGCTATGTCGGCCGGACGGTAGAGCAGGATCAGGGCATCCCCGGCGAACGGCAATCCGAAGGTGCTGTTCTGCAAATGGGCCAGTTGTTGGGCGTAAGCATACCAGTCACCATCATCCAAAGGGCTGACCAGGTCGTTAAGCGGAAACAGTAAACCCTTAAGGGC
This sequence comes from Anaerolineales bacterium, assembly GCA_035643335.1. Lineage (GTDB taxonomy): Bacteria > Chloroflexota > Anaerolineae > Anaerolineales > UBA4823 > DASQQR01. The sequence goes on along the minus strand of DASQQR010000233.1, from coordinate 1,960 downwards.
CGCGGTTTCCAGAACATCCCGGGGGATGAGGATCAAGTCTGGAAGCGCCAACGGGGCGGCCGCGTTTGCAGTGATCAGTGAATCCAGGATGCCGCCCGCACCACTCACGGCTTTTACACGCACGTCGACCTTGGTCCCCGAGCGGCGGGATGTAAATTCATTCAAGCGCTCTCTTAGCAGCCCGCTGCCTGGAGACCCGTTGGTCAAATCGAATTGAGGTGGCAGCCAGATGTGAATGGTTGCGGGCTGAGTAGCGGCCTGAGTGGATTCTGCTGTGGAAGTCGGGATGGTGGTTGCGGTTGGAGTCGGCTCAAGCGTGGCAGTTGCCTGGCCTGAAATGGGCAGCTCGGAACATCCGGCACCGAGTAGGTATATTACAAGGAGCACGTAGAAGGTGGGGCTGTTTGGACCCACAACCCGCCTGAGAAGCGCCACGCGATTAACCCAGTGCGACCGGTTGGCTAAGAAGGGCTGTGAGCAGTTTCACAGCATTTTGAACGTCATTGAAATCCACCATCTCGGAGGGAGCGTGGATGTAGCGGCAGGGAATTGAAATACAGCCAGCCGGGACACCTGCACGAGTCAGCTGGATGGCGCGTGCATCCGTGGTGCCACGCTCCAGAACCTCCAACTGGTAGGGGATTTTCGCTTTCTCGGCGCTGCGCACCATCCAATCCACCACCCTTGGATCGGAGAGCATGCCTCCGTCACGGACTTTGATCGCCGGACCCTTGCCCAGGCTAACCTCCATTTTGAGCCCTTTGGGAGTATCGCCAGTAGCGGTGACATCTACGGCAATGCCGATGTCAGGTCCCAGGCCAAAGGCTGCCGTGGTAGCCCCGCGCAGCCCGACCTCCTCCTGCACGCTGAAGACGAAGAAGAGCTGGTGAGGGGTCTTTTTTAATTGGCGCACGGTTTCGACCAGCACAGCGGTCCCGATGCGATCATCCATGGCTTTGGAGACCAAACGATCCCCGTATTCGGAAAATGGCCGGTCGAAGGCGGCGATGTCTCCCACGCGCACCGGGCAAGCTTCCCGGCTCGAGGCGCCAACATCGATGAACATTTGCTCAAAAGTGGGCAGCTGGCTGCTGTTCTCCAGGCGTTCGTAACCAATTACGCCGCGGGTCCCATTGAGGAAATGGACCCGTCCCCCCATGCAGGTGTGAGCGCGAACGCCACCAATAGTGGTGAAGCGCACGAAACCATTGTCGTCCACATGAGTGGCGATGACGCCAATCTCGTCCATATGCGCGGCCAGCATAATTTTGAGACCGTTTTGCTCAACCTGGCCTTTGGAGGCGATCAGGTTCCCCAGGGCGTCGACGTGGATTTCGTCCACGTGAAGTTCAATCTCGCCCCGGATCACGTCACGGATGTGAGATTCATAGCCGGAGGGTCCGGCGGTTTCGACAAGCTTCTTGATGAGAGATTTCATTCCATGCTCCAGTTTACGGATTTTCAGTTATTGCGGGCCCCTTTCAGGGGCTAGGGATGCGAGGCAGAGCCCAATCAAGCGCGCTCGGTGCTGAGGATTTCCGGTGTCATGCGACGCAGCGCCGCGAGCAGCAGCGCAAACGTGTTCCGCCAGTCGGCTAGACGGGCCAGACCCGCGGCGGTATGGGCGTAGCGCCCCGGCACGGAAACCGAGACGCTGGGGACGCCGGCGCGCGATAGGTGAATGGCGCCCGCATCCGTGCCGCCCCCACCGGGTTGGCGGAACTGGTAAGGGATTTTGAGATCTTCGGCGGTTTCCACCAGGTGGCGGATGAGGCGGGGGTCGGAGAGCGTGGAGCGGTCAGCCACGTAAATAGCCGGCCCGCCATCCAGACGAGTGTTGTAACGCGCGTTCCCCTGGCCAGATTCCTCATCCCACGCCGGAAGATCCAGGGCCGGGGTCGAATCCACTGCGATGGCCAGGTCAGGGTCGAAAGCATAAGCGGCGACGCGGGCGCCGCGC
>DASQQR010000232.1:0-2939 GCA_035643335.1 Anaerolineales bacterium | reverse complement strand
CCAGCTCGCCGAGGTCGCACCCGTGCATGCCGTGCGAGGGAACCGGGATTGGTTCCGCTTGCGCCAACTGCCTCCATCCTTGATCTTTAATTTTGAAGGTTTGCCGGTTGTCCTGACCCACGGCTACGGGAGCGTGTGGGGCTATCTGGAGGGCAAACTGCATTACCTCCTCCACGGGGTGCATCCTGAGTGGTTCGTGGAGCGGCTCAAGAAAAGTTATCCGCATGCCAGAGTGATCGTTTTTGGCCACATTCACCTCCCTATTAATGACTGGCAGGGCGCGCAACTGTTCTTTAACCCCGGGACGGCTTGTTGCCCCGAGGTTAAAGGCATCGCCCCCAGCGTAGGCTTGTTATACCTGCGTGCCGGGGGCGAGGTTGAGGGGAAAATCATCCAGTTAAAACGTGGTTGATCGCCCTTGGATATCAATCCGCTGATGCGGTTTCGCCCTTGGGGCCGAAGGCCATAGCGGTATCCTTCTCTGCGTAGACAGGCGTATTCCAGTGGCGGTACTTCGCATTCCGGCCGTGCACCACTACCTGGAACAGGGCCCGCAGCCGCGTGCTGATAGGCCCCATTTCCCCTGTACCGATCAGCCGGTGATCGACCTGGGTCACCGCGGTGATCTGGGCGGCCGTCCCAGTCATGAAAAATTCATCGCACAGGTACACTTCAGTGCGATCAATCGGCCGTTCGATCACCTGCACACTCAGCTCATTCTTTAGAAACTCCAGGATGCTCTTACGGGTGATACCCTCTAATATGTTTTCGGTAACCGGGGGAGTGATCACTTCGCCATCTCGCACCATAAAGACGTTCATGGCGCTGCCCTCGGAGATATGGCCCTCCTGCGTGAGCACCAATGCTTCATCGAAACCGGCCCGGATCGCATCGGATTTGATGAAGGCCGAATTGGCGTAGGCGCCGCTAATCTTACCGCGGGCGGGGATCATATTGTCGTCCACGCGCCTCCAGGAGGAGAAAGTGACATGTGCATCGGTGTCATTGGCGATATACCGGTCGAAGGGGATGGCCACAATGGAGAATTCATCGTGTAATCCGTGTAGCTTGACTCCGATGACCTCATCCGCCTTGTACGCCAGGGGGCGGATATACACGTCGCGCCGGTGTCCGTCGGCTCGCAACAACTCGACGGTTTTCTGGGTCATACTCTCCGGGGTTTCATCGAACTCCATCAGCATCAGCTTGGCTGAATTCAGAAAACGGCGGTAGTGATCTCGGGCGCGAAAGATAAACAGCTGTTCTTCCTCATCGTTCCAATAGGCGCGGATGCCGGCAAAGACGGCGGTACCGTAATTCAGCCCGTGGGTCAGTACACCAATATTTGCCTCGCTGTATGGAACGATTTTTCCTTTGAAGTACGCGTGTATGGGAAGTTCCATGAGTTCGCCTCCTGTGCGCTGAAATGCCGGATTCTTAAACCCGGTAATGCGATTATAACATCTGCAGGGGTTTTCGAATTTCGGCGCTTGGGTGTATACTCGGTGGGGACATATCCTTCCCTTTAACATGCCAGGCGGCAGACATAGATCAAGGTTGCAGAGGAGGCCGTTGCTATGAAACGTGCAGTCAGCGTGAGCATTGGCTCATCCACACGGGACAAGGCGGTTGAGATAACGTTGCTTGGTGAGAAGGTACACATCGAGCGCATTGGCACGGATGGGGACATGGAGAAAGCGGCTCAGCTTTTTAAGGATTTGGATGGAAAGGTGGATGCTTTCGGCGTCGGCGGCGCTGATTTGGGGATTCTGGTGGATGAAAAATGGTATACGATAAACTCCGTCCAACCGATGATCCGCTATGTCAAGAAAACTCCCGTAGTGGATGGTGTGGGGCTGAAAAATACTCTGGAGAATCGGATCGTCCCTTTTATCGAAGAACATATCGGCGATTACGTCATCCCCAAGAGAGCCTTTGTCACCTCGGGTGTGGATCGTTGGGGGATGGGCCAATCCTTTCTTAAAGGAGGCTATGAGACCATCTTCGGGGATCTGATGTTCGTTTTGGGGATTCCTGTTCCGTTGCGCACAGAGCGCGCTTTGAAGATCGCCGCAGCGACTTTAGCCCCCATCGCGGTCCGGCTGCCGTTTGAGTGGTTATACCCCACCGGCTCTGCTCAAGAGGAACGCACGCCTAAATGGGGTAAATATTATCAATGGGCTACCGTGACCGCCGGGGATTGCCATTACGTCAAACGATATATGCCCGATCGACTGGAGGGGAAGGTGGTTGTCACCAATACCACCACTCCTCAGGACGTTGAGATGTTTCGAAAGGCTGGGGTAAAATATCTTGTCACCACCACCCCGGTGTTGGAGGGCCGTTCTTTTGGAACCAACATGATGGAAGCCGCCCTGGTTGCCGCCTCGGGCAAGGGGCGGGTGCTCACCCGGCCCGAGCTAACCCAGATGCTCGATGAACTTGGATTTGAACCGCAGCTGCAGGAGTTGAATTGATATGGATGCACTCATAACCGCTGGTGGGGTGCCAGAACCCACAGACCCTCTCTACGAGTTTACCCAGGGTAAACCCAAGGCCCTATTGGAGGTGGCTGGAAAACCCATGGCTCAATGGGTCGCGGATGCCTTGGATGGAGCCGGTACAGTTCAGCGCGTTGTCGTGGTTGGATTGCCTCCCGGCGACGGGATATCCTGTTCAAAAGCGGAGGCCTTCTTACCCAACCAGGGAGGCATGCTCGACAACGTCCGGGCCGGTGTGGAAAAGGTTTTGGATTTGCATCCTGCTGCCCGGCATGTCCTCGTGGTTTCATCGGATATCCCCGCTATTACGAGCGAGATGGTTGATTGGCTGGTCAACACCACCATGCAAACCGACCACGATGTCTACTACACTGTGATCACTCGCCAGGTGATGGAATCGCGCTTTCCTAAGTCTAAGCGTTCCTATACCCACTTGAA
>DASQQR010000231.1:0-3696 GCA_035643335.1 Anaerolineales bacterium | reverse complement strand
AAACTCGGGCACAATAATGGTGATGACCTCGTTGGGCTGTCGCAGATTATTGATCTCTTCAATATACTCCAACAAGGGCTCGATCAACAGACGGTAAGGCGAATCCAGGATCACCAGCCGGATACCTTCTCCCCAGGTCTCCCATTTTTGTCGCAGCCTGTCCGCTTCTTCTGGATCCAGGGAGACGTGCACCGCGGTGATATCATCTGTTAGTGAGCGCGCATATCTCAAAGCAGCCAGCGATCCGCGGTGTACGCCGCTTATCGGCAAGATTACCCTGTGGCGCGCCATACGCGGCGGTGCTCCGTATTGGGTCAGGGATAAATGCTCCGCCAAATGCAGGTAGTGACGATGGATCGAAGAAAACACTGCCACCAGGATAGGGATGAGTAAGAGCACAATCCAGGCTCCATCGACGAACTTCGTTACAGCGAACACCAGCATTACGATAGCTGTAAGGAATGAGCCAAAGCCGTTGATGATCATCTTGACCCGCCAGCCATCTTCGTAACGCAAGATCGAGCCGCGTTCGCGCACCTCCTGCCCCGGAGAGAGCTGCCCTATCTTCCGCCAGCGCAGAGACATACCAAACTGGGATAAAGTGAACGAGAGGAATACTCCGATGGCATAAAGCGGAATTAGAAGGGTGACGCTGGCCTGGAAGCTCACAATCAGAATGCATGCCAGCAAAGACAGCGTCACGATGCCTCTGGAATAAACCAGGCGGCTGCCCCGAAAAGCTAGCTGGCGTGGTAGAAAGCCATCCGCTGCCAGTAATGCGCTCAACCTTGGAAAGTCTGCAAATGAGGTGTTGGCAGCCAGGATCAATATTAGGGTTGTGGCGGAAATCGTCGCCAGATAGAGGAGTCCCCTGGCATCGTAAATCGTGCGGGCCAGCTGGGAGATCACGGTCTCTTCTTCGGAGGGGATAACGCCTATTGGGCCTGCCAGGAAGGAAATGCCCAGAAACAGGGTTCCGAGAATAAGCGCCATCCAGATGAGTGTAATTCCGGCATTGCGGCTGCGTGGTTCCTTAAAGGCGGTGATACCGTTAGAGATCGCTTCCACACCGGTGAGCGCGGCTGTTCCGCTGGAGAAGGCATGAAGAATTAAGAAGGGGGTAACCACGCCCAGCGTCTCAATCCCCAGTGGTGGAGGGTCAACGACCCTGCCCAAAGAACCGGTAATGTATCTTAAAATGCCGGTCCCTACCGTCAGGAACATGATGATGACAAAAAAATAGGTGGGAATAGCGAAAATCGCACCGGATTCTCTGACCCCGCGCAGATTGATTAGCATGATGAAAAGGACCAGGCCCACAGCGATCAGAACCCGATTATCAAAAAGAGAGGGGACTGCGGAGGTGATCTGGGCGACGCCGGAGGAAACGGACACTGCCACGGTGAGAATGTAGTCGGTTAGCAAGGCCGCGCCAGCAGCCTGGGCAGCCAGCTCTCCCAGGTTGTCGCGCGCCACGATGTAAGCACCGCCGCCGCCCGGATATGCATGGATGGTTTGCTCGTAAGAAAGCGTGACGATTGCCAGTAACAGAACGATGGCCATCGAGATAGGAAAGACATGGCCGAAAGCGCCCGTTCCGGCCACGGCCAGGATGACCAGGATTTCCTGCGTGGCGTAGGCGGTTGAGGATAAGGCATCGGAGGCAAAGACAGCCAGGCCAATGGCTTTGCCAATCGTCTGGTGAGGTGCATCGGCGGTTGCCAAGGGTCTGCCGATCAGCCAGGTGCGCCATGAGCGCGGCGGTTCGTATTCCGGAGTGCGCCGGATGACGGTAGTTCCTTCTTTTCTCATCCCCCTGTCTTCGTCTCACCCAGGGTGACTTGAACTTCGATTTTTTGGCGTCCACGGACGATCTCCAAGGGAATTGTCTCTCCTGGTTCGTAGATGAACAGGGCATTGATAAAAGAATGGTTTTCATCCAGATCTATGTCCCCGATCCGCGTGATGATGTCTCCCTGGTGCACGCCTCCACGCGCCGCGGGGCTTTCGGAACCGATCTCTGATACAAATACGCCCCACTCCACAGGCAAATCGTACGAACGGGCCAGGCGCGGCGTGACTGTAAGCCAGCGAATACCTAAATAAGGGCGCGCCACATAACCTTTTTCTATGATCTGGTCGGCTATGGCCCGGGCAGTATTCACAGGGATGGCAAATCCCAACCCTTCAGCAACCGCGCTGCCGAATCCGCCGCCGCGCACGATTAATGTATTGATCCCGATCACCTCTCCAGCCAGGTTTACGAGCGGTCCACCGGAATTGCCCTGGTTGATAGCGGCGTCTGTTTGGATCAGATCCTCCATTTGGTAGCCTTTGCCGGTATCTATCACGCGTCCCAGCGCGCTCACGACGCCTACAGTGACGGTGTTAACGAAATCACCAAGCGGCGAACCGATTGCGATGACGGTTTCGCCAGGTTTAAGCCCGTCAGAATTTCCCAGGGTAGCTACAGCCGGCATTTCGCCCTGCGCCTGAAGCACAGCCAGGTCTGCGTAAATGTCAGTGCCCACCAGCTTGGCTGGCAATTGGGTACCATCGGCCAGGATTACGTCCACCTTCGTGGCGCCTTCTACCACGTGATTGTTCGTCAAGATGTATCCATCCGAAGAGATGATGGCCCCGCTTCCGCTGGCAGTCTGGTCGGGAAGCCGGCCCAAGAGGGTGGTGCCACCCGGTATGGTGCTCACCACGGTCACTACCGAAGATCCGACGCTTTCAACTGCTTTCGTGACCGCGGTATCAACCTGGGTCACGGAGATTTCGTTGGCCTGGATTTGAACCGGAGTGGGCTGGGGAAGCGAAACCGGCAGCGCGGCCGTACTCTGATTCCGCCTGACAGCGGAATATACGGCCACACCGCCGGCCACTACACCACTCAGAGCAGACACTCCAGCAACCAGGACGACAAAAAGGATATACAGCGTCCTTTTCCACGACATGGACGTACTTCTCTTATTGTGGTTGGAGTTTCGGTTTTAGCCCCGCCGGCGCCCGCCCATGCCCAGCACCAGGGTGAGAAAGTAGAGCAGCTGCATAACTGCGGTAACCAGCGCAGCGACGTAGGTTAGCGCCGCGGCGTTCAACACGTTATTTACGCCACGCTGTTCCTCGGGTCCGCGGATCAACCCGGTCTCGACCAACAGACGCTTGGCCCGCGCGGAAGCGTTCAATTCTACGGGCAAGGTCGCCAGCGCGAAAAGCGCGCCACCCGAGAAGACAGCCACACCTAGCAAGGCCAGATTCGTATACCGCAGGAACAGGCCAATGATGATCAGGATCCAGCCCAGGTAGGAACCGATGTTCACAGCTGGGACCAAAGCTGATCGCAAGCGCAGAGCCAGGTAGCCTTCCTTATCCTGTAAAGCGTGGCCCAGCTCGTGAGCTGCCACAGCCAGGGCCGCTACCGAGCTGCTGTTATAAACACCTTGCGAGAGGCGCAATACTTTGCTGCGCGGGTCGTAGTGATCCGTTAACCGTCCAGATACGCCCTCGACCTTCACGCCATAGAGACCGCCTGAGCTGATCAGGCGCTCAGCAGCCTCGGCGCCATTCAGGCGGCTGCTCGCCGGGATTTTGCTCCACTTCTGATAAGCGGAATTCACATACCATTGCACCAGCATCATGATGATAAAAGCTGGAGCCATAAAGATCAGGTAGTAGGGATCAAAGAAAAAC
>DASQQR010000230.1:0-3047 GCA_035643335.1 Anaerolineales bacterium | reverse complement strand
TTTCACTCACAATTGTGCCTCTTGCAGAGTCTCCAAGAATTCTAAGTTGTCCTCCGTACGGCTCAGCCGCTGCGAGATCGCTTCAGTAGCCGTGGCGGGATCCATGCCAGCGCCATGCGGCGGGGAAGTAATCATCTGGTCGAACATACGACGCATCAGCCAGACGCGTGGCGTAATGTCGGGGCCGAGCAACAATTCCTCCCGGCGAGTAGATGAGCGCTCAATGTCAATGGCGGGAAAGATGCGGCGTTCTTGCAGCTTCCGGGAAAGATGCAGCTCCATATTGCCCGTGCCCTTGAATTCCTCATAGACGACATCATCCATACGAGAACCGGTATCAATAAGACAGGTGGCGATTATAGTCAACGAGCCACCCTCTTCAATGTTGCGGGCTGCACCGAAGAAGCGTTTGGGAGGGTATAAAGCGGAAGGATCGATACCACCTGAGAGTGTACGGCCAGAGGGCGTAACCACCAGGTTGTAAGCGCGCGCCAGGCGAGTGATCGAATCCATCAGAATAACCACATCCCGGCCGACTTCGACTAGCCGCTTGGCACGCTCGAGGGCCATCTCCGCAACCCTGACATGCGAAGAGACAGGCTCGTCAAAAGTTGACGAGATCACTTCCGCGTCCACCGAGCGATCCATATCGGTAACCTCTTCCGGTCGCTCGCCAATGAGTGCGACCATCAAGTGCACATCCAGGTATTTGGTGGAGATGGCATTGGCGATCTGCTTTAGAATGGTTGTTTTGCCAGCCTTCGGGGGCGAAACGATCAGACCACGCTGGCCTCGACCAATAGGTGTGACCAGGTTGATCAATCGCGTCGCCAAGGTGTGGCGATCGGTTTCCAGATCGAAACGCTCATCGGGGAAGATTGGGGTCAGAGATTCAAAAATGGGCCGGCGTTTGGCCTCATCGGCAGCCAGGCCATTGACCGTATCCACTTTAAGCAAGCCGTAGTGGCGCTCGGATTCACGGGGGGGGCGCACATTCCCAATCACAAGATCACCGTTCCGTAAGTTATAGCGACGGATTTGTGATTGCGAGACATAGACATCATAAGGGCCAGGCTGGTAGTGACCGGAACGCAAAAAACCAATCCCCTCACTCATGATCTCAAGGATTCCACCGCGCAACTCAAGACCCTCGCGCTCGGCTTCAGCCTGCTTGATGCGCATGATGAGGTCGTCCTTCTTCAAGCGATTGGCATTCTGCACATCGAGTTCACGGGCCATCTGCCGCAATGTGGACAGTGGTGAAGTTTCTAATTCTGCAACTTTCATAATTGGATTACTCTTTTCTTCAACTCTTTATGAATATTATTTTGTCTTCCTTCAATAACTCGGGGAAACACGACTTCATAACCCGCCTGCGGCGTATTATCGGAATCCCAACCTTAGCTTTCACAGAAAATCCGTTCTTTCACTGACAGGATATTGCTGCCGAATAACAAGGTAAAAAGGTAGAGACGATCTCATCCACCCAAATGAAGTAAGATATCAAGACTCAGGACCGATGACAAGCGCGCCGGGGACCAAATGACGGAATAAGATCGTTCAGGGGATCAGGACAGGTGCTGTGGGGAGGGTTACTCTAGATTATAGCATGCAAATCATGAGACTGCAAGCCCGTAAACCCGCATTTTACCTAAGAAAAATGTAAATTCCGCTCCGCTTGCCAGGAAACTTGCCTCACACATTTTGGAGAAGCTACAAAATCTTAATCGCAGCAGACAATTATTTAATCTGAACCCACTTTACTTCAAATAAATGCTACGCTATAATTTTCAAGACCCCACATACCAAAAGCGGTGCGATTCGTGAGGAGATCAACCAAAGAGCGTAAGGTCTTTATGGGTCGGGTGGAAATAGGAGGTGAACAGGAAGACGATGCTCATCGAACTTTATATCATTGGCGTACCCAGCATCTAAGTTTACCAGATATCTGGTGATATGAGGAGATTGGCAATGAAGAAAACACGTGTTTTTATACTCGTCACGGCCCTCATCGCTGCGCTCATCATCGTCACGGCTGTATCGGCCGCCACCAAGCTGGCCAGGCTCACGATCATCAACAGGACAGACCAAAATGTAGCCTTGAGTCTAATTGGCTCCAAGGGAACCTTTTACCTGCCTGTAGCGCCCGGTACGACCAGGGTGTTCACACTGGATCGAGAGGTCTACAAACATACGACCTTTGCCTGCGGTAAGTCAGAGACCGGGACAGTCGACATGTCTACACAACTACGTCTCGTCTTCCCGAGCTGTTTTGGGAATCTGCCCAACAATGGCGCACCAACGCTTGAGAAAGTACAACTCAACGGAGGCGATCGGGGCGAAGCGTACCGCTACCAATTCGGCAAATAATTGCACTCGGGCGAATTTATATTCACCGAGAATTGGGACACGGATCTCTCGACAGGCTCGGGACAGGATTTCACGGAAGTAGACGGATTTCTTTAAAGATCCGTGTGCAAACATCGAGCATCTCGAAAATTCCCGGACCCCGTAAGTAACCAATCGGGTTTCGAGGATTTTATTGATGCATTCGACGCCTGCCAATAAAGATCAAGCCGAGAGGCAGGAGAATTGCCGGCAACAAGCCACCCAGGCAGGGAACTGTCGCCGACGCCGGAGCTGACAAAGGCGAATTGGTAGAACTCTCAAGATCATTTTGGGTTGGCATAGGATCAGGGCCGTCCTTGCCGGGCTCAGGGGTTAAGGTTGCAGGGATCATAATTGGATCTGAAGGGACACCGGCGGGGACCACTTCGTAGACGACCCCCCCGGAAATGGCGATAACTTTTTCTCCGAGCGCGAAAGCCGCGGCGAGTTCGGGCCGCGAGGCAGACAGCGCAAAGTATTCATCTGAGAGGAAGGATACTTTGACTGTCTGCATCGCCTGGGGGTCGTAAGCGGTATCGCTCCATATCCCATCAGTATAGACATAAGTCCTGGAACCGACGATCTTGACCAGGTCCGCCGATTCGGTTGATGGAACAGCGGCCGAATCCGCCCCTGCCAATCCGCCCTGGCCAGCAGCT
>DASQQR010000229.1:0-3427 GCA_035643335.1 Anaerolineales bacterium | reverse complement strand
ACCACGGCTGTGAAGGGATAATGAAATTCCCCGCCCAAAAATGGAGCTCTGCGTGGAGAAGCAGTGAATTGGATCGTGGTTGCCTCTCCGGGAGGCACGCGTATTCCGAGAACTTGCGGAGGATTGAACACCAGATCGTGGTTGGCGCTCGTCCAGGTCAAGTCATAGGTATTCTCGAAGTTGCCCTCGTTCCAAATTGTGACCGTGGCGGTTTCCCCGGCTCTGACCTGGCCGGGGATCACCTCGCCGCGGAATTTGGACAAAGCCGCGATAGTAAGCGTAACCTCGGCTTCTACGAATTGGGTGGGGTCTTGCTGGCTGGTCACCCGGATGGTAAATTTGTGCCGCCCGGCCCGGCTCTGCGGAGAGGCGGGGGGCAGGATAGTCAGGGAGACCATTTTCTCCTCGCCGGCGGGAAGCTGCGTCAAGGGCGAACGCGCCGATACCCAGCTGCTCGGAATGCCCTCCACGGATAAACGCAGCGTATCCATCTCCAGTCCCTGGTTGGTCAGCACCAGCGGAACGCTCACGCTGCTCCCTGGGACTACCGAATACTGCGTGGAGGCCAGCAATAGCCCGATGCGCCCCTGGACTGCAAAGGCTGCCACTGTCAGAGTGGCTTCGATTTCCAAGCTCTTCTCCGGCGACCTCTGGCTGCGAATTAAGATGACAAAAGAATATTTGCCCATTACAGCCTCTGGAGCGCCTGGCGCATGGACGGTAATAGCTACTTCTCTCTTCTCCCCTGCGGATAAAGGGATTACCGGGGGTAGTTGGGAAATCCAGCTGCTCGGGAGGCCGTTGACCGATACCTCAAAATAATCCTCTCCAGAGCCCTTGTTTTCCAGGACGAAGGCGATGCGGGCGTTTTCCCCTGGCACGACCAAAAATTGGGTAGATTCAATCCAGACGCCAACAGGCCCTTCAGTATTGGAGGATTCGGCGTTCATATACACACACATCCTTCAAGCGAATTGGGCAGTTCTGTTTCTTATCTTATTGATGAATTTTTCCCCTGTCTACTAGGGATAACCCTTATTCTGGGATAGGGATTTCCCTACCTATTTTCCCCCCTGAAAATCCCCACTTGGGACCAAAAATCCACCAAAATTGGATTTGATCCTCGGAAAAGTAAATTTAAATTTTTTTTCACTCAAAAATCCCTATTTGCACACCTCTGCGGCCTTGCAGGTTTGTGCTAACCCTTGTTGCGCGGTGGCCACGTCCTTGTCCTCCACGAACCGGATGACGATCTGGTTAACCGAGTTGAGCCATTCAGCCGGGGCGGCGGCTCCATTGGCCAGACTGGGAGCGATCTGGTCAGAAGCCAGATCGCTGATCGCCGATCGTTGGTATTCGTCGTACAAGCCGCCGTCGGCGTCTGCACGCACGGGAATGGAACCGTTCAGCGGGTTGAAACCATCCTGGCCCTCTTTCGAACCGACCACGCGGAGCCAGCCGATGGCATTATCCCGGTCGGGGGCGCCTTTTGGCAAAACGAAGGCGTCAGACCGCAATTGGAAGGTCCCCTGGGTGCCCGGAGCAGGCAGCCACGCGTATTCGATGTTGGGCGCCAAATCCTCGGATTTAAAGAAATAATCTGCCCACCCGCCCATGACGTTCATGGCTGCATTGCCGCTGGCGACCAATTGGGCGGCCTCATCCCAGGTCCGGGTGGCATGATCCCTGTTGATGTAATCCAGCATGCGGGCGAAGGTCTGGAGGGCCGATTTGACCCCAGTCGCATTCCAATCCGTGCTGCCATCCCACAGGCCGTTATAGGCCTTAGGCCCTAGCGCGCCGAGCAAGACCGACTCAAACAGCTGCGTAGCTGGCCAGCTTTCCTTGTCACCCAAAGCGAGGGGGATGAGCCCTTTAGCCTTGAGTGCCTCAGCAACCATGAAGAACTCAGCCAAATCCCTGGGCGGTTTGAGCCCCGTATCCGCAAAGACCAGTTTGTTGTACCATAACACGTTGCTACGTTGGGCATCTACCGGGACACTCCAAATTTCCCCATTGTAGGAAAGCAGGTCGATCAGACCAGGAGGGTACTTGGCTATCCAGCCATTGTCTTTGAAGAGGAAGGTGACCGGTTCCAATTGATCCGTCTTGACCCAGACATCAATCAGTTCCTGGCCGGCCCGGACCTGGAACGAGTCCGGGGACTCCGCCTGCTGCATGCGGCTTGCCAGTAGCGCTTCGGCGTCCGCAGCGGAGCCAAGATTCTCTGCCAGGTTATTGATCTCGACCTCACGGTGGCGCTGCTTGAATACTTCGTACATGGCGTTCAGCCCCTCGCCCTGGTCGCCCCTGGTCCACGAGCTGATGATCACCAACCGGTCTCCGGCGGCCCCGGGCTGGCCGCAACCTGCCAGCAACACTCCCACAAGGGCCAGGATGGCGCCGGAGATATACGCATTCCTACGCTTGAACATGAACAAGCCTCCTTCCCTGTATATTCTAAACCCTTTGGCAGCGATCGGAGCGTTTCCGACCTGGGTGGTTGGCAAATTATTCCCCTATCCCTTAATCCCGTCTTGCTCTTATAATAATCTTAGCATGAGCGAACCCTTTGAAGTAACCCTCGGCGAACTGTTGCGGAAAATGGGTCTTACCCTTGCCAGCGCCGAATCTTGCACTGGTGGCCTGGTCGGGCACCTGGTCACCAACGTGCCGGGCTCGTCCGACTATTACCTGGGCGGGATGGTCACCTATTCCAACCAGGCCAAAGCCGGCTTGCTGGGCGTTCGTCCGGAGACTCTGGAAGAGCATGGCGCCGTCAGCCGAGAGACGGTCGTGGAGATGGCCCGCGGCGTGCGCCTGGCTTTCGACGCCCATGTTGGCGTCTCTATCAGCGGCATCGCCGGACCCGGCGGCGGCAGCCCCGAGAAACCTGTGGGCCTGGTCTGGATCGGGCTCAGCGTGACCGGCTTTGATACCGCCTGGCGGCACCAGTTTTCCGGGGATCGTCTCGAGGTTAAAGAGCAGTCCGCCCACGCGGCCCTGAAGCACGTTATCGATTATCTGCATGAGAAGGCCTGAAACTCATGGATCCCATCGCCATCACCGTGCGTTTTGACCTGCAGGGCGATCCAACGCCGCTGAACTTCATCTGGGAGGGCAAGCAATACCAGGTCGAGTCCACGGGCCGGCGCTGGCGGGATCAGACTGGAAAGCACGTCCTGGCCATGGTGCCCGGCGGGCAAGTTTTCGAGCTCGTATTCGACACCGCTGAAGCGCGCTGGTACTTGAAGCGGCCGAGGCCTCAGCGCATGGTTACTTGATTTCTGGAAGAGTGGAAGGTTGGAAGAACGGAAGGTTGGCGGGTTGGAGAGTGAGGGTTTCTTTCGAGGAGATGGCCGGGCATGGGGATGCCGGGCATAGGAATGCCTGGGCTCTCGTTCGATGTGATCTGATTACAACTCGC
>DASQQR010000228.1:0-14951 GCA_035643335.1 Anaerolineales bacterium | reverse complement strand
ACCAATTACGCCATGCTGGAAGTCGGCGAGCCGCTGCACGCATTCGATTACGACATCCTGGTCGCTCGAGCCGGAGGCAAGCCGCCAAAGATCATCACCCGAAGCGCCCAGCCGGGCGAAAAATTGAAGACTTTGGATGATGTCGAACGGGAACTGGATGATTTCACCGTGCTGGTGTGCGACAGCGGCGGGGCGCTTTCCATCGCAGGGGTGATGGGTGGCGAGGAATCGGAGGTGAGCGAGGGCGCGCGCAACGTGCTGTTGGAGGGCGCAGCCTGGAATTTCATCAACATCCGCCGGACTCTGTCCGCCCAGCGCATGTCCTCAGAAGCGGCCTACCGCTTCTCGCGGGGTGTCCACCCCGCCATGGCTGAGCGCGGCGTACGGCGAGGACTGGATCTGATGCGCAAGTGGACGGGTGGCATCGTCGCTGAGGGCCTGGTCGATAACTACCCGCTGCCTCCCCGTGACCCGACGGTAGAGGTCTCGGAGCAGGACGTAGAGCGCTGGTTGGGGATCCACTTGAGGAGCGAGGAAATCGCCGAGATCCTGGACAAATTAGAGTTCAAGGTTGAGGTTGAAGATGGAAAAGTGCAAGCGACGACCCCGGACCATCGCCTGGATATCGGTGAGGGGGTCACGGGCGTCGCCGACTTGATGGAAGAAATCGCCCGAATCTACGGGTATGATCTCATACCCGAAACGCGCATGGCGGATGCGCTGCCACCCCAGCGGGGAAACCCGGCTTTGGAGCGGGAAGAGCAGCTGCGCGATGTGCTGGTGAACCTGGGGTTGCAAGAGGTGATCACCTACCGGATGACGTCGCCCGAAAACGAAGCCCGGCGCTTCCCGCCGGAGGGTCCCAAAGATGAAACGCCCTACGTGCGGATACTCAATCCGATCGTCAGCGATCGGGTAGTCATGCGACACAGCCTGCTGGCCAGTTTGCTGGAGGTAGTCGAACGCAACGCGCGAATCCGAGACCGGCTGGCGTTGTTCGAAATCGGGAAAATATTCATCCCAACCGATGAGTCGATCCTTCCTTTGGAGCCATTCAAGCTCGGCATCGTGCTGACCGGATCGCGCCACATACCTGCCTGGCAATCTGGCGAGCCCGCTCCCATGGATTTCTTCGATCTCAAAGGGATCGTTACAGCTGCCCTGGGGGGGTTGCACCTGCCGAACTTTCATTATGAAGTGGGCGAGCACCCGAGTTTCCATCCGGGGAAGTGCGCTCGGGTGATCCTGGAGGACCAGGAGATCGGGGTTATGGGCGAACTTCATCCCCTGGTAAAGGAACAATACGAGATTCCCGAGACAGCTTTGATGGCCGCCGAGTTTGACCTGGAGCCGATCCTGGCGCGCATCTCCGAACGCTACGATTTGGCATCCGTACCCGCCTACCCGCCGGTCTTAGAGGACCTGGCAGTGATCGTGGCTGAAGAGATCCCCGCGGCGCGGGTGGCCCAGGCCATTCAAGCGGCTGGGGGCGAGACAGTCGTAGATGTAAGTCTTTTCGACTTATACAAGGGTGAACAAATCGGTTCAGGAAAGAAGAGCCTGGCGTATCGCCTGACCTACCAGGCCCTGGACCGGACGCTGACCGACGCGAAAGTAGCGGGAATCCGGCAGCGGATCGTGGACCAGCTGGGAGAGGAGCTTAACGCAAAACTGCGCAGCTAGAATTACTTGCGCCGAATTGGATTTTGCTCTATACTGGGGCAGATTTATCCAAACCCTGCCGAGGAGAATGCTTATGGACAGAAGAACCACCGGGATCGTCGCTACTGTTGCCACCGCGTTGCTTTGTGGCTGTCCGGGATTGGTTTTGTTATGCTTCGGGGCTGTGGCAGCCGGAGCCAGCTATGTTCCCGGAGCGAATATCGACATCTATGGGAGAAATGATCCCCGGGCAGCGCTATTCACCGGGCTGGGTGGACTATGCCTGGGGGTACTCTTCGTGGCAATCCCGATACTGGTTGGGATTTTCACGCTCCGGGAGAGGCCGCTTACGGAACCCGAGCCTGTGTCGGATGAGCCGATCCCGCCGCCGATATAGAAGATGGAAGGATGGAAGAGTGGAAGGCTGGAAGATCGGAAGAATGGAAGGATAGATCGCGCGCGAGCCCCGGTAGCAATAGCACAGCCACTGGGGGGCGACAGTTGCACTGTCGCCCAACGTCGAAGCTTAATCGTCCTCGGGCAAGTTGCCTAAGACCTGCTCGATCTGTTCCAGGATCTCATTAGTGAGTTGATCGACTGCCTCCCCGGCAGCGATATTCTCAAGAAGCTGCTGGCGGCGGGTGGCGCCAGTGATCACGCTGTTGACTTCCTTACGGCGTAACAACCAGGCGATGGCCAATTGTGCGGTTGTCAACCCCAGGTCTCTGGCCACTCGCTCCAAAAACCGTACGACCTCAATCCTTTCGGGGGTGATGTAATCCCGGATCCAGCTCATATCCTCCAGGGAGGCCCGGCTGCCAGCAGGAATGCCCTGGTTGTACTTTCCAGTCAGAATACCGAAATGCAACGGGCTCCAAGTCGTGAGGCCCAAGCCAATCTCTTCACAGACCGGGGTCAAACCCACCTCCACTCGCCGGCGCACGAACATATTGTACTGAGGCTGTTCCACCGTTGGAGGGATCAGGCCGTACTGGCGAGCGACGCCATAAGCCGCCATGATTTGAGAAGGACGCCACTCGGAAGTGCCCCAGTACAGGATCTTGCCCTGCTGGATGAGCAAGTTCATGGTGTAGACCACCTCTTCGATGGGGGTATCCGGATCAAAACGGTGGCAAAAGTATAAATCCAAATATTCCGTGCCAAAGCGGCGCAGCGATGCGTGGGCCGAATCGATGATATGTTTGCGGGAAAGTCCCCGCCCATTAGGGCCGGGCATGGTGGGCCAAAAGACCTTACTAGAAAGCAGCAGCCCCTCACGGGGCAGGTCCCGGATGGCTTTGGCCATCACGACCTCGGCCTGTCCATCTGCATAAACGTCGGCATTGTCGAAGAAGTTCACGCCGTTCTCATAAGCGGTGTGGATCAAGTCCACGGCAGTGTCTTCGTTGATCTGAGCGCCGAATGTAATCCACGCGCCGAGCGAAATCTCGCTGACTTTCAATCCTGAATTCCCCAAACGGCGATAGTGCATAGAGATCTCCTTTTAGACCCTGGAGTTGGGGCTGGTTAGCGCACGGTGCAGGCTAACCGGCCCAACTCGGCTCAAGGCTATTTTACCCCGTCCACGATTTCCGCGGCTAAATCAAAGCGGCTAAAAGCGGGCATAAGGTAGATCCCCTTGGCCCAGGTCCTCATCTCGGCAATGAGATCCAGCGCAATGCGGACACCCTCCTGAGGGGCCTGGTCACCGGAGGCGCTCAGACGACGATGAATGGTCTCAGGTATGTCTATCCCCGGGACCTCATTGTGTAGAAAAGCAGCATGTCGAGCGCTGTAAAGGGGCAGCACTCCGACCAGAATAGGGGTTTGTAACGGCCCGTATATTTCAGCATAGCGTTCGAGGAAGGCGCGGGCCGTTTCGGGCCGGTAAACCGGTTGGGTGAGGATGAAATCGGCGCCGGCTTTTATTTTGCGGCGCAGATTCCTGATCTCTCGATCGGGATTCTTAGGCGTCAAATTCAGGGCACAGCCGACAAAAAACGAAGTCGGCTGGCCAATTGCAGCCCCAGCGTGGTCCACGCCAACATTAAAACCCTGCTTGATGAGACGAATCAGGCCAGAAGGCACCAGATCGTAGTTGTCCATAGCCTCCGGGTAGTCACCGATCTCCGTCGGATCCCCCATAACCACAAAGACGTTGCGGACCCCGAGAGCGTGAGCGGCCAAGAGATCTCCCTGCACACGCAGGAGGTTACGGCCGCGAGTGGGGAAATGCAGGGTGGTCTCGATGAGGAATTGGCTTTGGATCAGGCTACAGACCGCCCAAGGGCTCATGCGCATGCGCGCCATGGGGCTGTCGGCAATGTTAATCACATCAGCGCCCGCCTCCGCCAACAGGCTGGCTCCGGCCAGTAACTTGTGGGTGGACAGGCCGCGGGGCGGGTCCATCTCTACCGATACGATGAAACGGCCTTCGTTCAGTTTATGCGCCAGCTGCGAGCGGCTTTCCGGGGCTTCATGATTAGTATCAGCCTCCTCCAGGGAGAGACCCATACCGTTCAGAACCACCGGTGAGTCCGGCTTAGACAGAGCGTCTTGCATGGATTGAATATGTTGCGGCGTGGTTCCGCAGCAACCCCCGACCAAGGTGGCGCCGGCCTGGCGAAAGGCGCGGGCGTAGTCGCCAAAATAATCCGGGCTGGCCGGATACATGATGCGGCCGCCGACGCGCTCTGGCCAGCCGGCGTTGGGTTTGACCGAGAAGCGAGCCTCGGGAACGGCCGCGCGCATCTGGCGCAGGACGCGCAGCACTTGGGCCGGCCCGCTGGAACAGTTTACGCCAATCACGTCCACACCTGTTGCATGGAGAGTCTGGGCAACCTTTGCAGGTGGGTCACCCAAAAGGGTGCGATCATCCCGAGTGAAGGTCATCGAGGCGATAACAGGGAGGGCGCACGCTTCCCGGGCGGCGATCACGGCCTGGCAAACCTCCACCAAATCGCTGACGGTCTCGATCATGAGCAGGTCCGCACCGGCTGCGCAGAGCGCTTCAATCTGTTCGGCGAAGACCTGGCGGGCCTGATCGGGTTGGACGCGCCCAAAAGGTGCCAGCCGCACGCCCAGGGGGCCAACGTCCCCTGCTACCAGGACATCTTTAAAGGAGGCTAAGACCACCCGGCTGGCCAATTCAACGCCAGCACGGTTGATCTCAGCCACCTTAGCGTCCAAACCATGCTCGGCCAGCTTATAGCGATTGGCACCAAAAGTATTGGTCAGGATGATTTGAGCCCCAGCCTGGATATAAGCCCGGTGGATTTCGCCGACCAGGGCCGGGTTTTCCAGATTGAGGGCATCGAAGCAATCCTCAAACCCGATTCCGCGGCTATTGAGCACCGTCCCCATAGCGCCATCCAGGAGAATCGGAGATTGGGCGGATTCGAGGAGATCGAGAAATTTGTTTTTTGGTTGAGGTGACATGAATTTATTGCAGCTCCCATGGCGGAGTGCCGCTGCCGCCGGCGCCCCGCAACGAATCTCGGATAGGCTGTGCCAAATCAGGCAGCACATCCGCTACGGCCGCCAAAAGACCAAAGCAACCCGCGATCATCATGTCACCGAAGGGAACGGCGAAATGCGGGCGCAGGGAAGAAGTTCGCATCATATTGCGCCGCGGGCCGGTCACGGCGACGCCAAAGCCGCCCCCGGCAATCAGAGGCAGGGGCCGCTGACAGTAGACCAGGGCGCCATGGCCCTGGTCCTCGAAGACATCCGCATGGGCCAAACTCCCATCGGCCAAAGACAAGAGCAGGCGTTCCAACTTAGGAAGATCAATCAAGCCGGTATGGTGCTCAAACACGCCGGCAATGCCCTGCGAGTCGAGGCGGAAAGCCAGAGTATGGAAATTGCCAACGTTGACGATCATCGTCTCGGTGCAGAGGGCTACCGCCGGATCGTAACAGGCGCCCAAGACCGCAGCCGGAGCCGTATCCATAACCACCAGAGGCACGTCCAAATCTGCGGCTGAATTGACAACCGCCTGCAAGCGAGTCATGATGGCAGGGACATCGCCAGACGGATAGGCGAAGGCGCTGAGTCGATTCTCGGCCCGGATGCGCTCGTCCAGGTAATCGAAACGAAATTGGCGGTCGGAGTAGCCGGGTGGGGCATTCCCATGATCGAAGACCGCCACGGCAACGGCGGCCAGACCGTCCAGCGAAACGCCGAAGGGCTCCAAAGATCGCCTGATAGCACAGAAATCAAAGTCGCGCAACTCCAGACGCAAGACGGAATCGGGCAGGCGAGCGGCCTCGCCAGCACTGAGAATCTGGATGCCCATATCGCGAACGGCCTCCAGATCGTCATTGAAGGAGCGGGCGGCCTCAGGCAGGGCATAGACAGGCAATCCGGCCCGAGCGTGATCTTCGGCAGCCCATTGGCTAGGCCCACCGCCCATGGTGACGCCAGACAACAGTACAGGTTGCCCATGCCGGGTGGCCTCCTGAATACGGCGGTGGACGATCATGGTAGGTGAAGGTACGACCAGTTTAAAGCAGTTCTCGAGATCTAAGCGGGAATCGTAGAGAAAGATGTCCTGGGTTCCGGTACCGACGTCAAGAGTAAGAATCTTCATGTTGAGCATTTGGGTCTGGGTAAGAAGTATTTGTATGCGAGTTTACCACAGGAAGGGAGGCTTGGAAGGATGGAAGAGTGGAAGAATGGAAGATTGGAAGGCTGCGAGAATGGTCCCAATTCGATTGCATCTGGCGACCAAGGCCGGCGACATTGAGGGTATACTATCGGATAGCTATGCGACGTGTAGATATTCCTGTAGAGGTACTCTATGTCCGTTGAATCTGAAAAGAAGCGGTGGAGAGAAGAGACACTAGATCCGGCCAGGGAGCGCTTTGGCGAGCGCAAATCCGAATTTCACACCTTATCGGGCATCCGGCTCCCGGTTCTCCTGACCCCGGCGGATGTCGATCTGGATTATGAGGAAAAATCGGGGTTCCCAGGTGAGTACCCGTTCACGCGGGGGGTTCACCCGACAATGTACCGGGGCCGGCTGTGGACGATGCGGCAGTATGCGGGGTATGCAACCGCCGAGGAATCGAACCGCCGTTACCGGTACCTGCTCAAACAAGGACAAACGGGGCTATCGGTAGCTTTCGATTTGCCAACGCAAATCGGCTATGACGCCGATGACCCGGTTGCAAAGGGCGAGGTGGGCAAGGTGGGGGTCTCCATCTCCTCGCTGGAGGATATGGAAACGCTCTTCCGGGAGATCCCACTGGGCGAAGTTTCGACCAGCATGACGATCAATGCGCCAGCCGCCATTCTCCTGGCTATGTATATCGCGGTGGCGAAGCGCCAAGGGGTGGAAACTCGGAAACTAAGGGGGACCATCCAAAATGATATCTTAAAAGAGTATATCGCCCGAGGCACCTACATCTACCCTCCTAAGCCCTCGATGCGCCTGATCACGGATACGTTCCGCTATTGCCAGCAGGAGGTGCCCCACTGGAACACGATCAGCATCTCGGGATACCATATCCGAGAGGCGGGCTCAACGGCGGGGCAAGAAGTGGCATTTACGCTGGCAAACGCCATCGCTTACGTGCAGGCGGCTATCAACGCGGGCCTGGACGTGGATACATTCGCTGACCAGATCTCGTTCTTTTTCAACGCACACAACGACTTCCTGGAGGAAGTTGCCAAATACCGCGCCGCGCGCCGCCTGTGGGCAAAGATCATGCGCCAGCGCTTCAATGCAAAGAAAGACTCTTCGTTGAAATTGCGATTTCACACGCAAACAGCCGGCTCTAGCCTGACAGCACAACAGCCGGAGAACAACGTGGTGCGGGTAACCTTACAGGCGTTGGCAGCGGTACTGGGCGGAACCCAGTCTCTGCACACGAACAGTATGGACGAAGCGCTATGGCTGCCCACCGAGAAATCGGTGCGCGTGGCCCTGCGCACCCAACAGATCATCGCGTTTGAATCCGGCGTGGCTAATACGGTCGACCCGCTAGCCGGTTCCTACGTGATCGAACACCTGACAGACGAGATCGAACATAAGGCTGAAGAGTACATCGACAAGATCGACGAGATGGGGGGAGCACTGGCGGCGATCGAGGCGGGCTATATTCAGGGACAGATCCAGGAAGCAGCCTATAGGTACCAGAGAAACGTTGAGAGCGGCGAGGAGTTGGTAGTGGGGGTGAACGCCTTCCAGGTCGAAGAGAAGGTCGAACTGGAGCGGCTTAAGGTGGACCCCGCGATCGAGGAGGCCCAGCGAGGCAGGCTGGCAGCCATCCGCCAGCGGCGCGACCCCAAGCGGACAAGCGAGCTGCTGGCACAATTGGACAAAACTGCGCGAGGCTCAGAAAACTTGGTACCGCTGTTCATCACGTGTGTAGAAAATGACATCACTTTGGGCGAGATCTGCGGGGTATTACGGGTGCGCTGGGGCGAATACCAGCCTCCAGCAGCAATCTAAATTCAAGAGAGGTGAAATGCTGGGTATCAAGCGTGTTGACCATATCGCTATCGTTGTAGAGGACATCGATGAGGCGCTCAAGTTTTGGCGAGATGCCCTTGGATTAAAGCTACTCCAGGTGGAGGAGGTATCCGAACAAGAGTCGATCGTGGCGTTCTTACCTGTGGGAGGGAGCGAGATCGAGCTGGTCAAGCCCACATCTCAAGAATCAGGGGTAGCCCGATATCTGCAAAAACGCGGGCCAGGGATGCACCACATTTGCTTCGAGGTGGATGACATCCAGGCGACTCTGGAAAGCCTGAAACAAAAAGGGGTACGGCTGATTAATGAGGAGGCAATGACGGGAAGCGGCGGGAAGAAAATCGCGTTTATCCACCCGGAAAGCTCCCACGGGGTCCTGGTTGAGCTCTACCAGCTCGGAAGTGCAAGCCAAGAGGCGAAGAGAAATGAGTAACCATATCCTGACTCGAGAGAAGTCCCAGCGCTCCCTGCCGCTTCACGGGTGGATCGGTTTGGGGCTGATCTTGATATTCTGGATCTTGAACTGGTTTCTGGACGGCCTGCGGACCCAATGGGCCTTTTTTCCTCTATGGCTGGGCTATTGCCTGAGCGTGGATGGTTTGGTGTACTTGCGCAAAGGGACCTCTTTACTGACGCGGGGATGGCGCAGATACGCCGGCCTGTTTCTAGTATCGGCGCCCGTGTGGTGGATTTTCGAGGCGATGAACGCGCGTTTGCACAATTGGATCTATAGGGGATCTGAGTTTTTTACAAGCGCCGAGTACTTCTTCTGGGCAACGCTCAGCTTTACCACCGTGATCCCAGCGGTTTTCGGGACCTCGGAATTCATCGGCAGCTTCAACTTCATAAGGCGATTTCGCAATGGGCCAAAAGTGGGATCAGACTGGCTGACGACGACAGCTTTTTTCCTCAGCGGGCTGGCGATGCTGGCCGCCATGATCATCCAGCCGAAGATCTTCTTCCCTTTCGCCTGGTTGTCACTTTTCTTCATCCTGGAGCCCATCAATATATGGCTGGGAAATCGATCAGTGACCGAATGGACGCGCATTGGCGATTGGCGGCCCATTGGGGCTTTGTGGACCGGCGTGTTGGTCACGGCTTTTTTCTGGGAAATGTGGAACTTCTTCTCCTACCCTAAATGGGTTTACGATGTGCCTTGGGGCAACTGCTGCCACATCTTCGAGATGCCGCTTTTGGGATACGGAGGCTACCTGCCGTTTTCACTGGAGCTGTTTGCCGTGTACCACTTTATGGCGGGGTTGATTGGAGAGAAGAGGACGGATTATGTCCAGGTAATACGGGACTAATTGCGATTTGGGAATGGAAGGTTGGAAGGATGGAAGATTGGAACCCTTCGACGGGTTTCGATATGGCATAAGAATGCCTACTCAACCGGCGCTCAGGGCAAGGATTGGAACGGTGGAAGTTTGGAAGGATGGACGGTTGGGAAACGGGTGGAAAGTTGCAGGGTCAACGGATATCAAGCGGATCAACGGATAAGACACTCCGTCGAGCAAGCGATTTCTTCTGGGTCAGAGCCGCTGCCTGGACACAGGTTATTATGAGGAATATTCTTCGGCGGTGATGAAGTCGCCGCCGTGGATCTGGCGATCGATGAGCTGGCGACGGTGGTCGAAGGTCAGTTCGACTTCGATGCGCTGGAAACAGCGCTTTTCCCCCATCAGCATTTTGCGACAAAAGTAGGTTGTGCCGGCTTCGCTTGAGCCATAATTCATGCTCAGGTCGTTACGCATATCGATGCGCGTGCGGATGACTTCCCCGCAGCGATTGCACTTCACGTAAAGCCAGTAGGCGGAATCGTCCTGAGCGCCTGGAGATGAAAAAAGATCCGAGATTTTTTTGAAGAGACCCATATCCCTATTCTACACCCCATTGGGCGTAAAAGTCGCTTAGCTCACAGCTGCAGGAAGTCTCAAAGGCTGCCAGCAAGTCCGCCGGGGAGGCAATCTTATAGCGCTGGGCGGAATAATAAGATTGTAGCGCCTCGAAGAAAACCTGATCCCCCAGCTTTTCGCGTAGATTTACAAAGAACAGAGCACCTTTATCATAGACTATGGGACTGTATTCCTTGGGGCGATTGATAAAAGCCGCGACGGGCTGATCGACCGAGGCATCTCCCGATCTCCCGTCGACCTGCGAGACTGCCTGCTCATAGAACCCAAGGGTGCCCGCATAGGATCGAGGCTGGTAGTCCTGCTGGTAGAGGAGGGAGCTAAATGTGGCCAGGGCTTCATCCTGCCAGGGATGAAGAAGGACATCACTACCCACGACTCCATACCACCACTGGTGAGCGGTTTCATGCGAGACGACGAGACCCAGCAGGAAGGGACGCTGGGCGTTGGGTTCATATTGCGAAGCGCCGATCAGAAAGACGCCCGGATATTCAACTCCAGAGGCCAGTTTGAGCGGGACAGCAACCACGTCGAGCTCAGCATAGGGGTAAGGTCCAAAGCGTTGGTCAAAAAGTGAGAGGGACTCGGCAGTGGCCTGGAGAGCTTCATCCCAACGCGCTAGCCCGGTGGGAAGACCCCAGTGATGGATATCAACGCCACCGACGTGCTCCTCTCGGAGGGTGAAGTTGGGGCTGGCGATGAGGATGAATTCACGGACAGGGCCACTTAGGTAGGTTGAAGGTTGAAGGTCGGAAGGTTGAAGGTTTCTTGCGGCTGTTGAAGGTTTGAAGGTTGAAGATTGAAGATTGGAAGACTGGAAGGTTGGAAGATTGGAAGGTTGAAGGTTTCTTGCGAATGTTGAAGGTTTGAAGGTTGAAGATTGAAGGCTTCCTACAGCTGCACTCAGGATAGGCTCATGGACGTGATCCTTGCTCAGCTGGGAGCCGGTGGTGACCACTTGCCATCCTGTTGGGGCATTCACGTGGACTTGGTAGAGGGCGACCTGGCTGACGACAGCGTCTCCGATGCCCACCACTGGATTGGCTTGCCAGCCTCCATCTCGCCAAGGCGCGAGGAGAGGATACCAATCGGCCAGGGTCAGCACCTGGTCCTGACTGACGTAGTTAAAGATGCCATAAATATCGGAGGAGCCCCCAAAGTCGACCGGGAACTGCCCATTAAATTCGAGTTGAACGACGAGGCTATCACCAACGGGGAGGTGCTTTGCTAAGGGAATGCGCAGGCCGGTGCGATCTGAAAGGAACACCTGGGGAGAAACAGCGACACCGTTAACTGCTGCGGAGGTGACATTCAGCTGGCCGCCGTAGATCAGCCTGGAATTGGGGTAGGTGCGGAACACCAGGTCAAGTAGATCTTCACCGGTGAGGTTGGTGTAGGTGACCGTAGCAGTGCCCTGGTAAGATTTGGATTCTATGTCCAGGTCCACGCTGAGGTCGTAACAGGCGGTTAAGGAAAGGGCGGTCCAGTCGGGAATGTATCGCGATCCCATGGCGAGGGCCTGTTGATTTTCAGGGCAGGCGGCGAGGGCACCGGATCCGGCGGCAGATGGCGGTGCTCCGGATGCGGCGGGAGCAAGCTGCGTATGCGAGGGCGCGGGCGAGGGTCCGGATGCCCCGGGCTCAGCAGATCTGCCCTGGCTTCGCCCAAGGGAACAGGCCGCCAAAGCGGAAGTGAGCAGCAAGAAGAATATACAGATTCTCGGGTTTACGGACCAGAGGCGGACCAAGGAGTCCCTTTCAATGGGATACTGTGCTTTCCCCTGGAAAGGGGAGAGCCGACTTGTTTCTCGAGGACAGTTTTGAACATCTGTCACTAATGATATACATTTTGATGGATTTCGGGGTTCAGTCGGGAGCAAGGATAATATGAGATCCAAGATGCATGAAGCGAACAGGATCAATCTCACAAGGAAGTTTTACGAGATTCTTATCTCTGCCCGACGGCTGGTTGGTATAATAGAAGTTTGGCTTAGCAATCCCGCTTCGTAATCAGCCCTGGATTTTTGAAACAAACGTGCTATAATTGAAGGCCCATCTTGTATATTGGATCCGGTCGAAATTAAAGGGTTTAAAAGCATAAATTTCTATGTCAGCTAACGTTATTCGAATTGTCGGTGCGCGGGCTCACAACTTGAAAGACATCACGGTAGAAATCCCGCGGGATAAATTTGTGGTCATCACTGGTCTTTCCGGATCCGGGAAATCCTCGCTGGCGTTCGATACGATCTTCGCCGAGGGACAACGGCGGTACGTAGAGTCCCTTTCGGCCTATGCCCGGCAGTTCCTGGGTCGGATGGACAAGCCAGATGTGGACTATATCGAAGGCCTGTCCCCGGCGGTTTCCATTGACCAGAAAGGGGCTTCTCACAACCCCAGATCCACGGTCGGGACAGTAACGGAGATCTACGACTACCTGCGCCTGCTGTACGCGCGAGCGGGAATCCCACACTGCCCGATCTGCGGGCGAGAAGTATCCAGCCAGTCGGCACAAGAGATCGTCGAAGCAGTCGAGGCGCTGCCCGAAGGCTCGCGACTCGTCCTGCTGGCACCAGTTATCCGCGGCCGTAAGGGCACCCACCAGGCGATCCTGGACGAAATCCAAAAATCCGGCTTTGTGCGCGCACGGGTGGACGGCGAGATTCATTCCTTCGAAGAGGAAATCTCTTTAGATCGCTACAAGATGCACAACATCGAAGCCGTGGTAGACCGGATAATCATGCGCCACCCGGAGGATCACGAAGAAGCCGAGGGATTCCGCTCCCGGCTGACTGATTCGATCGAGACCGCGCTGAAATTCGGCGACGGAAATCTGATCGTCGAGGATATAACCAACCCGGAGGAGCCAGAGGATCTGTTCTATTCAGAGCACCTGGCCTGCCCAGAGCACGGCGTCAGTTTACCGGAGATCGAACCGCGCACTTTCTCTTTCAACACGCCTCACGGGGCCTGCCCGGATTGCCAGGGCCTGGGAGGCAAGCTGGAGATCGACCCCGACCTGCTGATACCGGATTCCAACATGACCTTGAACGAGGGTGCGATCGCCATCTCGGAGTGGAGCGGTCCACGGGAGGAAGGCGGGTATTACTGGCAGACCCTGGAAGCCGCAGCCGAGGCGTTCGGGATCGATCTGGATGCACCGGTTGAACGGATTCCCAAGGAAAAATTGGAGGTCATTCTTTACGGAACTAACGGCAGAAAGGTAACTGTCCACTACAAAAACAAGAACGGGCGGAAGGCCACTTTCGACACGACGTTCGAAGGCGTGATCAGAAACCTGGAACGGCGTTACAACGAGACCAATTCCGAGTACATGCGCGACAAGATCTCCGAATTCATGAGCGAACGGACTTGTCCAACCTGTGGAGGGGCGCGCTTGCGACCGGAGGCGCTCGCCGTCACGGTGGGTGACGTGAACATCATCGAGGTTACCGGCTGGCACGTGCTGCGGACGCTGGAGTGGGTCAAACAGCTGAGCGGCGAGGACACCCCGCTGACCTCAAAACAGCAGGTCATCGCCGACCGGATCCTCAAGGAGCTGCTCAGCCGGCTGGGTTTCCTGGTCGACGTTGGCCTGGATTACCTGACCTTGGATCGCAAGGCAGCCAGCCTATCTGGTGGGGAGGCGCAGCGCATCCGCTTAGCGACCCAAATCGGGTCGCGCTTGATGGGGGTGCTCTATGTGCTGGACGAACCGTCTATCGGCCTGCACCCGCGGGACAACACCCGGCTGCTCAATACGCTAAAAGGTTTACGAGACCTGGGCAATACGGTCCTGGTGGTAGAGCACGATGAAGAAACCATTCGCAGCGCAGATTGGGTTCTGGATTTGGGACCCGGGGCCGGAGATCTAGGTGGATACGTGGTCGTTGCTGGACCGGTTAAAACCATCGAAGACAACCCGGAGTCAATCACGGGGGCTTACCTGACTGGAAGGAGGCAAATTCCCTTGCCGGATAGACGGCGACCTGGAAACGGAAAAGTGTTGACCGTAGTCGGGGCGCGGGAAAACAACCTGAAGAATATCGACGTGCATATTCCGTTAGGAAAGCTGGTGTGCATCACCGGCGTCTCCGGCTCGGGCAAATCCAGTTTGATGGTGGAGGTGCTGTATAAGGCACTGGCACGCGAGCTCAACAATGCCCGCATCATCCCGGGGGATTACGACCGGATCGCAGGGCTGGAGAACATCGACAAGGTGATCAACATCGACCAGTCCCCCATCGGGCGAACACCGCGTTCCAACCCAGGGACGTACACGGGACTGTTTGACTACATCCGAAGTTTGTTTGCCGAGTTGCCGGAAAGCAAGATCCGGGGTTACAAGCCCGGTCGCTTCTCGTTCAACGTGCGCGGTGGCCGCTGCGAGGCCTGCCAGGGCCAGGGGCAGCTGCGGATTGAGATGCAATTCCTGCCGGATGTCTACGTACCCTGCGACGTATGCCATGGAGCGCGCTACAACCGGGAGACGCT
This sequence comes from Anaerolineales bacterium, assembly GCA_035643335.1. Classification (GTDB taxonomy): domain Bacteria; phylum Chloroflexota; class Anaerolineae; order Anaerolineales; family UBA4823; genus DASQQR01. The sequence continues at coordinate 408 of DASQQR010000228.1, read as the reverse complement.
GCAGGTGCGCTTCAAGGACTACACTATCGCGGACGTACTTGACATGACCGTGGATAAGGCTGCGGAAGTCTTCTCGGCCTTCCAGCCAATGGTGAACCGGCTGGAAACCCTGCAAGACGTGGGGATGGGCTACATCAAGATCGGCCAACCTGCGCCGACCCTTTCAGGCGGGGAAGCCCAACGGGTGAAACTGGCGCGAGAGCTCTCGAAGCGATCGACCGGCAATACGCTTTACGTGCTGGACGAACCATCTGTAGGACTGCATGCCGCGGACGTTCACAAGCTGATCGAGGTCCTGCATCGCCTGGTGGACGCCGGAAACACGGTAGTGATCATTGAACACAACCTGGATATCGTTAAAGTTGCCGACCACATCATCGATCTGGGACCGGAAGGTGGCGACCGGGG
>DASQQR010000227.1:0-2849 GCA_035643335.1 Anaerolineales bacterium | reverse complement strand
TGCGATACAATCGCTCCAGAACCTGATTCTTGCTGGCGCTTGCCAGAGTGAAATGGAACTCGATGTTGAGCTGCCGCCTGCTCGACATATCCTCCAGGCTGATGAGGCTTTGAGCTTCGTTGACTAATCTTTCCAGCTTTGTGAGCTGCTCGCTCGCGATGTTGTGTGCTGCCGCTCGCGCCAGGTTCACTTCCAAAACCAGCCTGGCGGCATAAATATCCGCGATTTCTTCGCTGGTCAAAGTGGAAACCCTGACGCCACGGTAGGGGACCCTTTCGGCCAGCCCTTCCGACACCAACCGGTCGAGCGCCTCTCGCACCGGGGTTTGGCTGACCCCGAGCTGTTTGCCGATCTCCTCCTGCCGCAGCCATTCTCCCAAAGGGTACTCACCTGCCAGAATCTTGTCCCGCAGGATTTCGAATACCTCCTCCCCCAGCGACTTGCGTTTCACCAGGCGCTTTGCCTCCCCCGATGAGAATAGTTCTTCAGTCATCCGCAAATCCTTCAGCTTATCCTGAGGACCTCTTCGACGATCCTCACCGCCCAATCGATCTCCTCTTTCTTAATCACCAGGGGCGGAGCAAAGCGGATGATGTTCTCGTGGGTTTCCTTGCATAAAATGCCCTTGGTCTGCAACGCCTCGCAGAACCGCCGCGCCCCTCCGGCCTCCGGATTCAGTACCACGCCGATAAGCAGCCCTTTTCCTCGCACCGTGCGTACATGCGGGCTCTCTATGGCGGATAGCCTCCGCAAAAAGTAATCCCCCATTTCCCGGGCGTTTTCGATCAACCCTTCTTCCACCAGGACTCGCAGTGCTTCGCGGGCTACCGCGCTGCCCAGCGGGTTGCCGCCGAAGGTCGATCCGTGATCGCCGGCCTCGAACACCTCCATCACCCCTCGCGAGGAGAGCATGGCTGAGACCGGGTAAAATCCTCCCGAAAGCGCTTTGCCGACAACCATCACATCCGGTCTGACCTCTTCCCAATCGCAGGCGAACAGCTTTCCCGTCCGGCCCAGACCGGTCTGGATCTCGTCGGCGATGAACAGCACATCGTTCCGCGTGCACACTTCCCGCACGGCGCGCAGGTAGCCTTGTGGCGGTACCACCACACCGCCTTCGCCTTGAATCGGCTCGACCAGGAACGCCACGGTGTTCGCTGTGATCGCAGTCTCCAGCGCCCGGGCATCCCCATAGGGAATGATCCTGAATCCTGGTGTGAACGGCCCAAACCCCTCCCGGTACTCCTCCGTGGAAGAGAAACTGATCACCGTCGTTGTCCGCCCGTGGAAATTCCCCTGGCACACGATGATCTCAGCGCCTTCATCCGCCACGCCCCTGACCTGGTAGCCCCACTTGCGAGCCGCTTTGATCGCCGTTTCAACGGCTTCGGCGCCGCTGTTCATCGGCAGCATCATCTCGTAACCCGTCAATTCGCAGATCTCCTGGGCCAGCAGCGGCATCTGGTCGTTGCGGAAAGCCCGTGAGGTCAATGGCAGTCTGGCCGCTTGCTCTACCATCGCCTTCAGGATGCGCGGGTGGGCGTGGCCCTGGTTGAGGGCCGAATAGGCGCTCAGGCAGTCCAGGTACCTGTTGCCTTCCACGTCCCATACCCATACCCCCTCACCACGCGTCAGCACCACATCCAGGGGTTTGTAGTTATGGGCGCTGTACTTATCCGCCAGCGCAATATAACCTTGGGTATCCATTGCTTTTTGAAACATACTTTAGGTCTCCGGAATCCTGGAGCGATCTCCAGGTGCAAATAAACGAGAATTGTAAGTTCTCAACAGGAAGGGGTGGGTGTTTGTTGGAGCAGGCGGAGCCCGCTCCAACAAACACCCACTCCCCCCAAATATTGAGAAGATACCGAGAATTGTATATTTGATATTATATACAATTTTCGATTTTGTGCATACACCTTTCCAGTGTATTGCTTTTTCGACCCGCCGCAGCTTGTTCGTCAGGCTTCAGATTGGTGGTAGCATGATGATCATCACCCCAATCGTCACATTTTACATCATCGCCCCGAATCTCCTTCCTCGCTAGGGCCCGAATTCAGCCAATCTGACTATAAACCGCCAATTTCTGTTATCATATCTATGTTATGGAAAGCACGGCCATACCCCGTCACTACCTGGCCTTCGATATCGAAATCGCTAAGGTCATACCTGGTTCCTTCGATGACTGGAAAGACCACCGTCCCCTTGGGATCAGCTGTGCGGCTACCCTTACCGCTGCAGGTGATCTGCGATTGTGGTATGGCGTTTCCGAGCAAGAACCCATTGCCGGGCAGATGAGCCAGGCAGAGGTCGCCCAATTGGTTGAATATTTGCAGACTGCCGTCATATCGGGACATACGATCCTCACCTGGAACGGCCTGGCCTTTGATTTCGACGTTCTGGCCGAGGAAAGCGGTCTGCAAGCTGCCTGCCGGAACCTGGCTATTGACCACGTCGACATGATGTTCCACGTATTCTGTCACAAGGGATTTCCCCTGGCCTTAGACAAAGCTGCCAAAGGCATGGGATTACCTGGCAAATCTCCGGGTATGAGTGGGGAAATGGCCCCAATTTACTGGAACCAGGGCCTGCGTCGCCAGGTCCTTGACTACGTTGCCCAGGACGCTCGTACTACCCTGGAATTGGCCCAAGTAATCGAGCGGCAGGGCGAGCTGCGCTGGATCAGCAATCGTGGCGCCCCCCAATTCTTCCCCCTCACCGCGGGTTGGCTCACTGTCCGGCAAGCCTTGGCGCTACCTGAACCCGATACCTCCTGGATGGCGCGTCCCTGGCCCCGCAGGCGATTCACCGCCTGGCTTGGCATCCCCTCCCAATCTCCCCCACTTTCC
>DASQQR010000226.1:0-6757 GCA_035643335.1 Anaerolineales bacterium | reverse complement strand
ATTTTGACCGGAAATGGGGCTGCGTTGCAGGTATTCTTCAACCAGCAGGATTTAGGCACTCTGGGTATCTATGGGGAAGTAGTAGACAGGGTGTTTACACCCCAAGGAATGGTGCTGCCAACCCCGAGCCCCACCCCAACGACCCTGCCCACAGCTACACCTGAACCGCAGTTGACCGGCACGCCTATGCCGACGCCTGCCCCTTAAGCTGTGCCACAGGCCAATTTGAAGCCCATTTCACACCATTGATCGAGATTATACTTTGATAATGTCAAATTACAGCCAAGTCGGCCCAAAAGCTTATCTTCATCAGCGATTTGGCATAGTTCTTGGTTTCACTTCGACCAGGCTCAGTGCAAGCACTTCGACCAGGCTCAGTGCAAGCGATACGGCAAAAAACGCCTACCCTTCGACAGGGCTCAGGGCAGCGCTCAACCAGCGCTCAGGGCACCGCTCAACCAGCGAACTGCGCCAAATCTGACATTGCCGAAATACTTATTGGTAAATATCATAGGGCATGCAAACATGAGTAATAAGACTTTCCATTTGGTATCGTTGGGTTGCGCTAAGAACAGTGTGGACTCGGAGTCCATGGCGCAACTTTTGGTTAATTCGGGTTATGATCTGGTTGAAGATCCGGATCATGCCGGTGTGTTGATTGTCAATACCTGTGGTTTTATTGGTCCAGCGAAGGAAGAGTCGCTTCAAGTGCTGGGCGAACTGGCCGGACGGAAGCGCCAGGACCAGGTTTTGATCGCGGCTGGATGTCTGACCCAGCGCTATGGAATTGAGGTGGCTCGGCAGGTCCCGGGTATTGACGGCATTTTGGGTACGCGTCGCTGGATGGATATTGTGGATGTGGTGCACGATTTGCGGGTGAATAAGCATCCCCAACCTCTGTACCACCTTCCTGACGCCTCTACCGTTGGTACCGACGAACAGGGCGCATTGCGCGTGGCCATCCAGGGAGCCAGCGCTTATATAAAGATCGCTGACGGATGCCGCCGGCCCTGTGCTTTTTGCGCCATCCCTCTGATTAAAGGGACGGCCGTGAGCCGACCTATGAATGCCATCGTAGAAGAAGCCCGCATTTTACAGGACATGGGCGTGCGTGAGCTGATCTTGATCGCTCAAGATACCACGGACTACGGGCACGATCTGGGGATGAAAGACGGCCTGGCCCAGCTTCTTGAGGAATTGGTCGCAGCGCTTTCGGCGAACAGAGAATCCGCGAGCGGCGTGGACTGGCTTCGAATTATGTATGCCTTTCCTGGCTACGTCACCGAGCGTCTGATCGACGTGATGGCTTCCCACCCGCAAATCGTGCCGTATCTGGATATGCCCTTGCAGCATGCCCACCCGGCGACGCTACGCCGCATGCGCCGGCCGGCGAACGTTGCTTGGGTCTATCGCACTCTTGAAAAGATGCGGGAGAAGTTGCCAGAACTTGCGTTGCGAACAACTTTCATTGTTGGATATCCTGGTGAAACCGAGGAGGAATTTCAGACGCTGTTGGACTTTGTCCGGGAGATCCGGTTCGATAAAGTTGGGGCTTTCCAATTCTCCTTTGAGCCTGGTACTTTCAGCGAGCCGCTAGGAGATCCGATCCCCGCGGAGGTCAAGCAGGAGCGATGGGAGCGGTTAATGACCTTGCAGCAGGGCATTTCCCTGGAAAAGAACCAAACCTATGTGGGAAAGACTCTGGATGTGTTGATTGAAGGTCAAGGAGAGGGTGTCTCCCTGGGACGCTCCTATCGAGATGCCCCCGAGATTGATGGATTGGTTATCATTGAGCAGGAGCTGCCCGTAGGAACCATGGTACCTGTACGAATCACTGGCGCCATGGTCTACGATTTGGCTGGCGTGGTCGCCAGTTCGCAAAACTCTCGCAACACAACCCCCCAAGAGATAATCCAAGTTTCGTTGCCCGGCTGAACAGGAGCGTACGTAGAGGCGCAGAGGAAATATCTGAACTCGTCCGCGCCTTAATTACTATGAGTCCCATCGTAAAAAAATGTTGACTTTACATTCACCGGAAGTAAAATTTGCCATTGAAGCCATCCGCCAGGCCTCTCACCTCGTCGCCCAGGTTCGGGCCGAGATGGTCTCCCCCGCTCTTACTAAAGAGGATCGCTCGCCGGTTACCGTTGCGGATTTCTCTTCTCAAGCCCTGGTCGCCCATCTGCTAGAAGAGGCTTTTCCCGACGATGCATTGGTAGGGGAAGAGGATGCTACGGCTTTGCGTATCCCCAGCCAACGCCCAATCCTGGAGCACGTCACCCAGTTTGTGTCTGTTTTTGCCCCAATTGCTACTCCTGAATCGGTATGCGCCTGGATCGATCGCGGTGCGGCCGAACACGCCCGGCGATTCTGGACGCTTGACCCCATTGACGGCACCAAAGGCTTCCTGCGCGGCGATCAATATGCCGTCGCCCTGGCATTAATCGAGGATGGCCAGGTACAGATTGGTGTGCTCGGGTGTCCTAACCTGGTTGGCGGTTATCTGCCTGCTGCTGGAGACTCTGGTTCGCTGGTAGTCGCGGAGCGTATGAAGGGTGCCTGGGTCGTCTCTCTGAATGGTCGAGGGGGCTCCTTTACCCAATTGCAGGTTTCCGATTACCAGGATCCTGTCCGGGCCAGGCTGCTGCGTTCCTTCGAATCCGGGCATACCAATGCAGGCCAAATCGATCTGTTTGCCCAAACGCTCGGCGCAGCCGCGCAGCCCGTTCGAATGGACAGCCAAGCCAAATACGCGCTGCTCGCGGCTGGCCAGGCTGAGTTATACTTGCGGTTACTTTCGCCTCAAAAGCCCGACTACAAGGAGAAGATCTGGGATCAGGCTGCTGGCTCTTTGATAGTCGAGGAGGCCGGTGGCTGGGTTACAGACCTGGACGGAAAACCCTTGGATTTTACCGCCGGCCGCAGCTTGTCTCTGAATCGCGGTATTTTAGCTTCCAATGGCCACTTGCACGCGATCGCTCTCGAATCCTTGCGGGCGATCGGAGCATAAGATTTTGAACCTGTTCCCTGGCAAATTGTGTAAGTGTTTTTGGTGCTATTGCTGTGCTGATTCTGGTCGTTGTCCTGAATGAATATGTCACGCGCCGATCGAATTGCTCTTATTCTTAGCTTGCTGGCTGTGGTGGCTGCATTTCTGGTTGCCGACCGGATTTTTGAGAACATCGCCCACCTGGAAGACGAAATCGCTTATCTTTGGCAGGCGCAAGCCATCGCTCGGGGCGATTTAACCTTGCCTTCTCCCCCACACCCGCACAGCTTTTTGGTGCCCTTTGTGGTGGACCACAAGGGTCTTCGCTTTGGCAAGTATCCTCTTGGCTGGCCAGTCTTATTGGGTATTGGTGTTCGCCTGGGTATTCGTAACTTGATTAATCCTCTCCTGGCGGGTCTGGGTGTCTGGTTGACTTATCGCTTGGGCAAGAAAATTTTTGGGGAGGCAGTGGGGTTGCTGGCTGCCGGCCTTACCCTGACATCCCCTTTCTTTCTGATGAACTCTGGGTCGCTACTATCCCATCCCTTCGGATTGGTCTTAAGTGCTGCCTTTGCCCTTGCCTGGCTGGATCGACTCGGACCCGGATCGACTTCCCCTGAAATCCTCCCAACCATTGTCGCTGGTCTGACCCTGGGCCTCCTGGCACTCACCCGGCCGTGGACCGCAGTGGCCGTTGGGCTACCGTTCGCTTTCCATGGCTTATATTTATTATTTCGGGGGGATTGGGAGACCCGCCGGCACGTCCTGGCAGTCGGCGGAATCTCTCTCGCCTTAGGCGCTCTAAATCTCCTATGGCAGTACGCCGTCACCGGTGATTTTTTGCTGAATCCATACACGTTGTGGTGGTCGTATGACAAGATTGGCTTCGGTCCTGGTTATGGCATCACCAAGAGCGGGCACAATTTGGATATCGCCTGGATTAATACCCGTTTTAGCCTTTTTGTGGGCTACCGCGATTTGTTTGGTTGGGGGGCGTATTCGTGGATCTTTCTCCCATTTGGACTTCTGGCTGTACTTATAAAACGCAATTGGCGCGGGTTGATGGTGGGTGGCGTGGTTGCCAGCCTGATATTGCTTTATGTGGCATATTGGGTAGGTGCCTGGCTCTACGGGCCGCGCTATTATTATGAAGGTTTGTACAGCCTGACACTCTTTAGTGGTGTCGGAATCGCTTTTTTGGCGGGTTGGCCGGTGCAGCCGGATGCTCCCTGGAAGTCTTATTCAGGATGGTGGCAGGCCCGTCCTTTGGCATTAGTGGCTGTCTTGGGCCTCTTGGTTTCAGCCAACTTGCTCTTTTACACCCCGCTCCGCTTACAGAGTATGTACGGCCTTTACGGTATGGAGCGCGCTGACTTGCAGCCTTTTCTTACTCCCAGCGCTCAGAAACTTGCTCCAGCCCTGGTCATTGTGCATCCGGACCAGTGGATGGATTATGGGGTCTTGCTGAGCCTGGAAGATCCATTCCTGGACACTCCTTTTATCTTCGCCTATACTCAGGGGTCCAAAGCCGATGCGGACCTGGCCTCCAAATTCCCTGACCGGGCCACCTACCATTATTACCCGGACAAACCCTATACGTTCTACATCGGGCTCGCTCCCGGCTCCTGAATTCGTCCGCTGGTTTTTCCGTGCGAACTTCTTCAGGAAGATCGCGCCACGGCTGTCAGCCCTAAAACAATTATCCCCAGGATCAAGTTAAGGTGGAGCAGTTGCACCTCTCTGGCCAGGAGGCGTTCAGCACCGGGTGTTTCGTGTCCCCTTGCCCGGAGGAAAGCCATGCGTTGCACGGCCGGCATCACTCCCCAAGTCAGATAAGCACTGATACCGATCATGCTAATAAACACCAGATGCTTGGCGAGAATCGCGGTTGCCCAGCGGTTGGCGATGGATAGAAATCCCTGGTAGTTTGGATTCGCGCTCATCTGGAATAAGCCTGTACCGGTCAGCACCATCAGGCTCAACCAGCCCAACGGGTCCAAGCGTCGCTGGACTTTTTCCAACAGGGTAGCATACGCATTTGCATCCAGATTTCCCCTGGCAGTAGGTAATACGAAAAGCACTAGAGCAGCTAGACCGCCGATCCACACTACGGTTGCCAGCATATGCAACCAGAAAGCCAGGCTTAGCGCCCAAGCGGGGGTTTCCCCAACTGGGGTCGTCATGGTTGGGTCGGTTCAGGAGAAGGGCTTTGCGTGGGCTCCGGTACGGTCGTGTTTTCCTGCGTGGGGGTGCTTTCCACCGTGGGCGCGGAAGTGCTTTGAGGTGTGGGCGAGGCTTCCGTAGGCGCCGGGCTTTGCGCTACCCCAGGTGTAGGACTTGCTTCCGCCTGGGTGACCTCAGGGACAGGTGTATCGGTAGGCTCTTTGGGCTCCTCGGCTCCCCTCTGTTCCTCCTCGCACTTGTTCGTCACCCAGCTGGCCGTAGGTTCTACCGCGGGGTCCGAGGCGACGTTGAATGCGGCCGCATATTGCTCCTGGGCGTCACACCACTGTTTATCCTCGGCAAGTTGATCCGCGTATTTGATCGTGGCAAGGCGGTAACGTTCGGTCGCCGTCGTCCCTGTGCTGTCTCTCAGGTTTGGCGCCGGGATGATTAACTGACCGAAGTAGTAAGAGGCCTGGGCCCAATCCAATTCCCAGAAACTCACTCCTGTCACGTACAGGTCCGCCCATTGGCGGTAATTACTGGCTTCCACGTCGAGCGGCCCGAATCGTTCGGCCAGCGCCAGGTCATACGTTCCGCCTTCCAGGTCAGCTTGGTTGAGAATTTTTTCCACGCCACGATTGCGCAGGGCAACGTACAGCATGGAATCCACCTCTATAGTCTGGTAATCTGGCTCGTTTTTACGCAGCCTCAGCAGGGTGTCGATGGCTTCCGACCAGTTGTGATCCGCCAGGAGCATCTGCGATTGGGTAAAGAGTTCATCCGCACCTCGCAGATCCACCGTTGGGGTAAGCGTCGGGGTGGGGATGGTCGTTGGGGTCGCGGTTGTATTCAGCTCCAGCAGCACCTCCGCCAATTTCTCGGTCACCCCCGGGTAATTTGGATTGAGCTGGATTACGTATTCGAAGCGCTGGCGCGCGACCTCGTACCGGCCACTCTGCATATCCTTCACGCCTTGAGCAAACTGTTCTCCGACAGTTTGGGCTACCTGAGTGCTTTCCAGGTTGGTGCGCTCGTTAATGCCGGAACGATATCCTCCGATTACACTGGCAATCGCGATGAATATTAAGGCGATAATGCTGATCAAAATCAGCCAACGCCAGGCCAAAGAAGATCCGCCTCCCGTTTCTTCCTGTCCTGGGGCGGAGACAGTGGCGGCCTCATTTGCGGCAGGTGTGGCTTGAGTGTCCTCCACAGGCCGCGATGGGGCCTGCTGGTCAGATTGCTTAGGAATGGTTTCATCGCCCACGTTGGCGGGGCGGGTCTCATCCAGGTTGTCGTTATCCATGCGGCCCATTATAACCAGAGCATGGAATTTGTAAAGGATTGCCTAGAGAACAAGAAGGGTACCACCTCAGCGAGTATAATTTCCGTTACGCCGGAATTCAACTTCTATCTCCCTATCGAGTACGTTACGGAGTGCTCCATGTCCCTTCCTTCAATTGACAGCGATTATCTGCTTAGGATTTTGACCGATCTCTTGAAAACGCCTAGCCCGACGGGATTTACGCAGCAGGCCATCGAAAACGTCGAGAGCGCCTTGCAAGCCTTCGCAGAAATAAGCATATCCCGGACACGCAAGGG
>DASQQR010000225.1:0-5481 GCA_035643335.1 Anaerolineales bacterium | reverse complement strand
CACTGCGGTGCTCCGCTACCGATAGCCGTCCAGCCTCCTCCACCTTTATCGGCAAGGGATCGCCGATTTCGCCGAGAAATCCGCCCTGTGGCGTGTACAGGCGCGTGCATAAGAAGAGCCAATTGCCTTCTGGACCTTTTACCATTTTTCCGGCATAAGTCGAACCGGATGCATCCGCGCGTAGTATTTTTTCCGTATCAGTGCGGAAGGGTCCTAATGGTTGGCCGGCCAGCCGGTAATAGGTGCCCGTCAGAGCCGACGAGCCGACTCGTTTGCGCCTAAGACCGGAAAACACATCCTGAGTCACACAGAAGAGGAGATAGTAGCGCCCGCCGATTTCCGCCCACTGGGGCACCTCCATGTGGCCGTAAGCTCCGGACTCGGTGACGGGAGGCATTACCTCCCAGTGAACCAAGTCATCAGAACGAGCGCTTGCGATGACGCCGCGCCCGTCGCTCGAGCCATACCTGGTGCGAGCGGTGATTAAAGCATAAAACCTGCCGTCGCGTGGGTGCCGAAACACCCAGGGGTCCCGCCAGGCCTGTTCGTGCCAGGAGCTTTCGCCGAACTCCTCATACCAGGAGGAAGAGGAAGTGAGGAGAGGGTTGTGAGGGTGTTTTTGCCAATTAATCAAATCCCCAGAAGTGGCCAGCCCAACCCGCTGGATGCGGCCTCGTTCTTCGCTGTTTGTGCCCGTATAAAACATATGCCATAGGCCGTCATGTCGAATCACGCTGCCGGTCCAGGTCGTGTAGTTATCCCATGTACCGCTGGCTGTGTCGGGTTTAAGGGCATCGGGGAGGATCTGCCAGTTGCGCAGGTCTTGTGAGATAGCATGGCCAATGGAGACGTTCCAATGCCGGAGCTCCGGGTCGCCCAGAGAGCGCGGCGCCTGCAAATAAAAGATATGGTAATCCTGTCCTTGCCGGGCCAACCAGAAATCCCAAACCCATTTATCGGGTAGACGCAGCACCTCATTTACCCCTTAATCCCGGTTGATGCCACGCTCTGCACGAACCATTTTTGGAAGAGCAGAAAGATAATCAAAACTGGAATGGTGATCATGGAGGCGAAGGCCATCAGATCGCCCCACAGTCTGGGATCTTGCCCAAAGAAGGATTGCATACCCACGGTTAGAGGTCGCGCCGCGATCCCGCGCGTAACCATCAACGGCCACATAAACCGGTTCCAAGCGGCCAATGCCTGGAGTATGGCAACTGTAGCGAATATGGGCCGGGAAAGCGGCAGGATAATATTCCAGTATATTCGAAAAAGGCTGGCTCCATCCACCAAAGCAGCTTCTTCCAAATCCTTGGGGATGTTGATAAAAAATTGATAGAACAAGAATATGGAGAAGGCGTCGGCGATGAAAGGGATGATCTGGACTTGATAGCTATCCAGCCACGTACTCGCTCCTCCAAACCATGGCAGGCGGTTGACCAACAACAGCAAAGGCACAGCCACTGCCTCAAACGGGACGATGATCAGCGCTACAACGATGCCCAGCAAGAAATCTCGACCCTTGAAGCGCAAGCGGGCCAGGGCATAGGCAATCAGGCTGTTGACGAGCAGCCCTACCAACACTGTTAACACCATGATGAAGGTGGAATTAACCACCAGCCTGCCGAACTCTAATTGCCCAAATACATCCCGGTAATTCTGCAACCCCAAGTCCCCGCGCGGCACAAAGGCATACAAATTGCTCATGTCCGCGAGAACCTGCGTCTCGCTGTTCTTGACTGACGAAACCAGCATAAAAACAATCGGGAAAAGGAAGAAGATCGCCAGCGCGGACATCGCCAGGTAAGTGATCCATTCCCGAATCCGCTTACGGAGCCCGTAACCGGTAGGAGGTGCAGAGGTTGTCGCGGCCATCTCACTCCACCTGCCTTTCTTCGCGCAAAAAGCGCCGCTGCAACAAGGATACGACCAACACGATCAGAAAGAACACAACACTGACTGCCGAGGCATAGCCTACTTTGAGCTGTCCCCAACCCTGCTCAATGACGTACAACATCGTGGTCATCGAGGCGTTTTGAGGGCCACCGTTGGTCATGACCTTGACCTGGTCGAACAGTTTGAATGCCAGAATGGTAGTGGCCAACACTACAAAGATGGTCGTGTTACGCAGCTGGGGCCAAGTCACGTAAAAGAACTGTTGTATCTTATTGGCGCCATCCACATCGGCGGCTTCATACAGATCGGTAGGAATTTCCTGTAATCCCGCCAGGTAGATCACCATTTGAAAGCCAGCGCCCTGCCAAATGGAGAGCACCATGATGGCTGGGAAAACGAGTTTAGTATTGCGCAGCCAATCGTAGGGACCCAGGGCCCCGAAAGAAATGGCAGAGAGGAAGGAATTTATCAGGCCATCCTGGTTGTACAGAAAGGTCCAGACAATGGCCACCACGACCATGGATGTGACTACAGGGGCGAAATAGATGGTGCGGTAGAAATTCATACCTCTGAGTTTCTGATTGATCAGGATAGCTAAAAACAAAGCCAAGGCGGTCTGCACAGGCACGACCACGATGACGAAATAAAAATTGTTCAACAATCCGCGCCTGAAAGCCTCATCGGCGAACATGCGAACGAAGTTTCGCAGTCCAACGAATTGAGTGGGAAGATTGGGGTTGGGGATCAAACGCTGGTCGGTGAAAGCCAGCCCGATGGCCATGATGAAAGGTATGACCAGAAAAACGATCAGCAAGATGATGGCCGGAGCGGAGAAGATCCAGGCCATGAATGCTTCGCTCGTCCTGCCAGAGGTCAGGCGAGATCTTTTTGGAACAGTCTTGGGAATTGCTGCGTCCATCATTATCTCTCCGATAAAGAAACTGTAGTCGCTGTATCCCATTCGGTGGGCCGGGCATAGGGATGTCCTGCCCGCAAAGGATCTGGACCAGATACCGTGTAATCCTCGGGGGCGCAGGGGGAATAATTGTCCGCACCCCCGAGGATGTCGACCTTAAGGTCCACGCGATCTATTGATTAAGCTGGTACCCCTGGTTATCCTGGATGTCTTGATCGATCTTCTCAACGGCCTTATCCAGCTCGGACTTCACGTCTGCGCCGGCAACGATGTTGTTGACTGCATCAGAAAAGGCCGAAGTGATAACGGGGTAAGCAGGGGTTACCGGGCGCTCCACGGCCACTCCACCCTCCAGCTGCTGCACGAAGATGTTCAAGGGGCCGCCCTCAGCGTACAGGTCGGATTCAGCAATGGCGCTCTTGCGAGCCGGTACGGCACCATTTGCATCGGTCATGCGCAGAATCTGGTCGGGTTCGATCAGGTATTCCAGGAACTTCCAGGCCGCATCTGGGTTTTCGCACGAAGAAGTAATGCCCCAGTTCCAGGAACCCATTCCCGTAACAGCCTTGTCGCCCAATCTGGGCATGGGGATCAACACCACGTCATCGCCCAGGCCGTCATGGTGCGGGGTCCACATCCAGTGGCCGACCCAGGAAAGGGCGGTGATCTTCTTGGTGTAGAAGTCATCGTCACCAGCCGGCTGCGGATTGGCATAGCCATCCTGGAACAAGCTCTGAAACCACTCCATGGCGGCGACGCCTTCAGGTCCATTGAGGACGCCATCGGCGCTTTGGAAATCAGTGCGGTCGATCAGGTCACCACCGAAAGACTGCACAATCGGCGAGAATCCGTAGGTGAACCACTCGCCGGCGCCATAATTCATTTTGAAGTCGATGGCATACTCGACTTCCGGGAGAGCCTGCAACTTTTCCAGGGCGTCCATGAATTCGGCCTTATCCCAGGGATCCTCAATGCTGGTTGGGATGCGCACCCCGGCTTCATCCAAGTAGGCCTTATTGCCCCAAATGGTCAGACCGGAGTCAAAGGTCCCCAGGCTGTAAAGATGCCCGCCATACGTCCCCTGATTTATGATCGAAGGGAGGAAATCGGCCTTCAATTCGTCAGACACATAGCTGTCGATGGGGGTGAGGTAACCGGACCAGGCGTAATTGTACAGGAAGGGTCCATCAAAGTCCAGCAGGCAGGGGAGGTCTCCTGCGAGCGCGGCGGCATTTACCTGGTCGTTATAAGAGCCCTCCGGGAGCTGAACGGCGTTGATCTTCACATCACCTCCCATACCGTTAAAATCGGAAACCTGGGCATCCAGCACATCGCGCTCCTCGCCCTTACCCGAATGGAACCATACGTCGATGGTGACCGGTTCCGCTCCAGCAGCCGGTGGTTGTGTCCCCGCTGCCGGTTGCTCTGTCGCAGCCGCTGGTTGCGCCGGGGCTTGCGTCGGCGAGGTTGCACAGGCAGCCAGGATCATCGTGGATAAGAGCACCAGGCTCATAAATGTCCACAAGCCTTTTTGCTTATTCATTTTCGCTTCTCCTTCTTAAATAAATATGATCGGGTTGACAATCGTGATTCTGGACGAGAAAAAGGAATTTTTCTTGTTCGTTCAATAATCTCCTCCTTCGTATCTTATCAATTTTTAGGGGGGGTGGGTGTTTGTTGGAGCGGGCGCCGCTGCGCTTATAGCCGCTCCAACAAACACCCACCCCTTCCTATTGAGAAGTTACCCTCCTTCTTTTGAAGATGCAGGCGATATAGCCTTAACAATAATGTAAACGGTTACATCCAGACTGAAATAAAGCGAGACTTCCACCTGGGGATCCTTTGATGACTAACCTAAGGGTGGAGCGGTGGTTCCCCTGACGACAAGTTCAGTAGGTAGAATCACTTCCAGGGGAGATTCGGGTGGTTCGACCAAGCTGGCCAGCAAAATGTTGGCACTTTCTACCCCCGAATCAAAAAGAGGTTGTTGCACAGTCGTTAAGTCGAGGTACTCAGCATCGCGGATGCCATCGTATCCAATTACGGATAACTGTTCCGGGACCCGGATGCCCAATTCATGGGCGGCCTTCAATACACCAATCGCATGTGTATCGCTGGCCGCGAAGACCGCCGTGGGAGCATCCTGCAAGGAGAGCAGGTCCTTTGCCTCTTGAAAAGCTTCCCGGCCACCCAACTCTCCCTCGCGATGGTACGTTGGGACAAATGGAAGGCCCGCTTCAGCCAGGGCTTGACGATATCCCTGGTAACGATGGCGCATGGACACAAAACCAAAGGGATTTTCCAGGTAATCACTGAGAAATGCAATTCGCCGGTGACCGAGGTCTATCAGATGGCGAGTTGCCTTGTAACCGCCGGCCACATCATCCACAATCACGCGATTCATCCTCGGATGGACCGCGTCGAGAAGTATGGCCGGAATGGCGGCGGCTTGAAAACGCTCGACATAAGCATCATTCAGAGGGAGCGAAATGATGATGGCTCCGCCAATGTGATCCCGGCGGGTTAACTTCTTGAGATAGCTTTCTATTTTTGGGGGGCTTTCTACACTATAAAGGATAAGATCGTAGCCACTATCTTCAAGGGCGCTCTGAACGCCGCGCAGGCGCTCGACGAAAGACGGCAAAGTCAAGAAAGGTAGAATGACTCCG
>DASQQR010000224.1:0-6630 GCA_035643335.1 Anaerolineales bacterium | reverse complement strand
AGCCCCACGGTGGTGCTGGAAGCGGGGCGGACGGGCTGGTCGGCGGATTGGCGTTACGTGCAGCCGGAGGTGGCGGCGTTCACGCGCGTTTGCGCTTACGACCGGGCCGGATTGGGGTGGAGCGAAGCGGCTCAGGAGCCGCGGCATGCGCTGCAAATGGCGGAGGAACTGCGCAAGCTGCTGGATCGATCCGACCTGCAGCCGCCGTATGTGCTGGTCGGAGCCGGGTCGGGGGCGCATATCGTGCGCCTGTTCCATCACTTTTTTTGGGACGAGGTGGTTGGGATGGTGCTGGTGGAGGCGCGCCACCCTGAGCAGGAGAAGCGCATGCCGGCAGCCTGGTCACGGCGGGTAAAGAGAAGCGGCTGGCGGTACCGGTGGCTTTCCAGGCTGGCACGGTGGGGGATCCTGCCCTATCTCGCCGGGAGGCTGGGGAAAGGGGCGACCGGCGCGCAAATGGAAGATCTGCCGGCCCACTTCCGGGCCAAGTACCTGGGGCCGGATTATTTCGAGGCGTGCCTGGCGGAGCTGCAGGCGCTGCCGGAAAGCGACCGGCAGGTGCGGACGACCGGATCGCTGGGGGACATTCCCCTGATCGTGATCCGGCACGGCGTCCCGGACCTGTTCTCCAAACTGCGCACCGAGCAGGCAGAAGAGGCCGAAAAAACGTGGGTGGAGCTGCAGGAGGAGCTGGCGCAGCTATCGGCAAACGGCGAGGTGCGCGCCGCGGCAGAGGCTGGCCGGGACATCGCCCTGGAAAAGCCAGACCTGGTGGCGGAGGCGATCCGCGAGGTGGTGGAGGCGGGGAGGAAAGGCTACTAAATAGCGGAACGCAACGCAGAGTGACCATGACAGGCTGCGATCATGGATCTGGCAACCGCGAGAGGCAAGGTAAGGTGATTGATCTCACGGCGAGCTGGCTGCGAGCCAACCATCAGTAACTTCCATTTGCTGGCATGAAGAATATGAGCACAAGAGCAAATTGAAAGATCCCTTTAAATCAGGGAAATCCCTGACCTTCCGGTAGGGATTTCCCCAATTGAGGAATTGGGAAGCAGGGGATATATTTACAGCAGGAAGCGGTAAAAATTCAAAATGCGGCGTACGTGGATCTCGGGGAAAGCCATGCCATCACGCCCACAACGATTCCCAGATCCGTTGAGGTTTTTACACGCCGGGAAGGGCTGATTCCGGTCCCGAAAACGAACCGCAGAGCGGGGAGGGGGGCGAGTTTCCCACGCAGAGCGTAGGAAATAGGGCAAAGGCTGCGCCTAGGGTAGGTTGTTCAAGAGGTGGTCACGGGAGGTGCCGTGAGGGTTACCGGTTGGATTGGCTGCGCGGGGACCCGATGTAGTGCACCCACTCTACTACGGAGGTGAAGGATGATCCGAGTTTTGGTCGTCGACGAAGCCCGATTGATGGGCGAGGCGATTGCGGATGTGCTGGACGATCAAGCTGATATTCAAGCGATTGGATGTGCCTCAACACTTACCCAGGCCGTAGGTGGAGCGAGGCAGTGCGATGTGGTGCTGCTGAACGCCAATTTGCCGGATGATGGCGCATACCGCCTGACCCGGAGCCTGAGTTCATGGGGCAACCCCGCCAACCCAGATGCGCATCCGCGGGTAGTGGTGTTCGGGTTGAGTGATGCGCAGGCCGCGATCATGCGCTGGGTCGAGGCAGGAGTGCAGGGATATGTGGACAACGAGTCGTCTGTGGATGACCTGATAAGGAGCGTGCGCAGCGCGCATCGAGGGGAGGCACACATTTCCCCGCAGGTGGCGGGTGCGCTTATGCGGCGACTGGCGGAGTTCGCGTCGCGGTTTGAAGATCTCGAGCCAGAGCCAGCGAATTTAGCCGAGCTAACCCCTCGGGAAATGGAAGTGCTGCAGCTCCTGGTCTGTGATTTCAGCAACCAGGAGATCGCTGATCACCTGGTACTGGAAGTTGGCACGGTGAAGAATCACGTGCATAATATTTTGGGGAAATTGGAGGTCAACAACCGGCAAGAGGCGGCCAGGCAACTGGTGGCGATGAGAAACCAGCCTCAATTTGAGGGACTGGCTGTCGACCTGGAGGCCAGACCGCTGGCGGTGACGGCGTAGGCTTCAAGCAGACAATTTTGAGGGGGTGATCAAGAGCCAGGCCCGTGCTGGTCCGCGTCCCCCTGTGAAGGCGATCTGGGAAGAACCACCTTCAGGAGTGTGCCTTCACCCGGCTCAGATTCGACCTCGAATTTCCCCCCAACAGCTGCAGCTCTTTCATTGCAGCCCACCAAACCCAGGTGACCGCGCCTGACCAGTTGAATCCAATTCTGAGGGACGTCGAATCCGGTGCCATTATCGTGGATCGAGAGCTGGATTTCTCGATCGGTCTGGGTAAAGTTGACCACGACTTTGGTTGCACGCGCATGCCTGACAACGTTCATCAAACCTTGCTGGTAAATCCTGAAGATGGCCAATTGGGCCCGCTTGGAGAGCCTCTGGCCATCGGCATATAAATTCAGCGAGACTTCCAAGCCGCGATTTCTGCGCCGGAAAATCTGGGTATAGGATGCCACGGCCTGATTAAAACCGAAGGGGTCAAGAGTCGGGGGCCTTAATTCGACCGACCGGGATTTCAGGGCATTGATGATACGTCGCAGATCGGCTCTTATTCTGGCGTAGCTGGCCTGGCCCTGCTCATCCTTGATCGATTCCCGGAGGGTGGAGAACTGATAGGTGAGCGCATACAAGTCCTGCACGGGGCCGTCATGCAACTCTCTGGCGAGGCGGGTGCGCTCGTCTTCAACACTCTCAATCAATCTTCGCCGGGTTTCATCGAGCTCGGACTGCATGCGCTTGGTCCGGGTAATGTCGCGGATCATCCAGCGCAAATGACCGCTTTCGGGCGCAATTGTATTGGAGCGGACGGTAAGCGAAGCAATGAAGGGGTCCGCGTCGCGAGGCTCAATGTGGATTTCCCAGTCCGCCAAGTGCTCCACAGCATTTGCAGACAACTGGTTTAGTTTTTCCCGAAATCGCTTTTTGTCCTGGCTACTTATGTAAATGGCCAGAAGCTTTCCGATCAGAAATTCCTGAGGCACATTGAACAGGAGCGAGGCGGCCTGGTTGGCTTCGAGGATCTTCCCAGCTGCGTCGGTCACCAAATAGCCGTGGGGAGCGAACTCGAACAATTCCTGGTAGCGTTGGCGCTCGGCTTCAATGGATTGGCGCGTCAGGGCGAGCTCCTCGTTCTGCTGGCGCAACTCCTCCTCGGCCACAGAGAGTTCTTCCAACGTCGTTTCGAGACCTTTGAGGGTGGTTCGCAACAAGGCATAGAGCTCGGGATAAGGCGCCTGTGTGGATTCAGGAATCTGCTCAAAGGCAGTATAAATCGACTCAAACCCAGCACGCAGTTGTTCGACTTTGGCGTTAAACTGTTGGCTATCCACGGTTAGTCTCCTGATCGAACTAAGTATCTATCCGAAAAAATGAAAGGCGGCCCGATGACATCTCATTGAGCGCCAGCTTCCTGCATCACGAGGATCACCCCCTGAATAAACCGATCATCCCTTTCCAGGGGGGTTATGGATACGGCGCAACGGAAATCTTGTCCACGGCGGTTTCTTGACTCCACGGTCACGTCGGCACATGGACTCTGCGCCCTCAAGCAATTGTTGA
This sequence comes from Anaerolineales bacterium, assembly GCA_035643335.1. Taxonomy (GTDB): domain Bacteria; phylum Chloroflexota; class Anaerolineae; order Anaerolineales; family UBA4823; genus DASQQR01. The sequence continues at coordinate 2,968 of DASQQR010000224.1, read as the reverse complement.
TCGGTTTTCTAAGTTTTTCAACCGGGAGGCCAATATCCAGGTTTAGAAAATGCTGACCGGAGACCTCTTCGGCCCGCAAACCCCAAAAATCTTCCGATTTTTTGTCCCAATGGACGATGCACAGTTCCTGATCCAAGACGATCACGGCCCCAGGCAGACTGTACATGATGGCTTCCAGGAAGGCGTTGACCTCATCAAATTCTCGATTAAGGGTTCGCAGCTCCGCATTAACGGTCTCCAGCTCCTGGTTGGTCGACTGCAACTCTTCATTCATGGTTTCGAGTTCTTCGTTGCTGGATTGGAGTTCTTCGTTGGTGGTTTCCAGCTCTTCAATGGTTGATTGCAGTTCCTCATTGGTGGTCTCCAATTCTTCATTGGTCGACTGCACCTCTTCCATGGCGGTTTCCAGTTCCTGATTGGCTCTTTGCAAGCGCTGCTGAAGATGCTTGTGATCGCTTACATCCTGAAAATTTATACTGATCCCCAATACACCAGCGGAAGGATCAACCAGGGGGACTATATGTACGGTGATGAAACGCATTTTGTCGGCCTCGGCACGGATTTCAACATCGTCAATCGTGATAGGCTCTTTATTCTGTTCCGCCTGATCCAGGGTGGCCCTCAGCTCAACCGGCCGGTAGGAAATCTCCAAATCTTGAAACGGTCGACCCAAGTCGCGGGCACTCAAGTGAAAAAGGTTACCGGCCCGTTCATTGATCAGAACAACGTGGCGCTGCTTATCAAGCACAATTTGAGCCAGAGGCGATAGCTCGAAGGATGAGTCTCGCACGCGCACGACATTCAGATACTGGCCCGCATCTACTTCGTGGTGCACCTGGTTCATCAATAAGAGCCGGTCCCGCAGGTTGGCCTGCGGCATCTTGGTGAAAACCCGGTATTCCAGGCTCTCGGGTGAAAACAGGTTGCTGTGGCGGATCAGCATTTCAGCTTTGCCGAGAAAGAGATAGCCATTCGGATTCAGGGCGAAGTGAAAACGTGTCAGCACTTGCGACTGGGTTTCGGCATTGAGATACATGAGCACATTGCGACAGATCAAAAGGTCTATTCTTGAAATGGGGGCGTCCTGAATCAGGTTGTGGCGTCCGAAGATGACCTCGCGACGGGGTTCCTGCCGGAAAGTATAGCGGCTTCCAATCTGTTCGAAATATTTTTCCAGCAAATCGGGCGGGATGCCTTCTACATGCCGGCGCTCAAAGGTGGCTTGCCGGGCGGCGAAAAGGGCGTCCTCGTCGATATCCGTCGCATAGATTTTGACTCTGTTCTTGAATTGCCCCATGCCCAACGCCTCGGCAAGAAGCATGGCTACGGAATATGCTTCTTCACCGGAAGCGCTGCCGGCACACCAAATTCGGATGGGAGCATCGCCAGATTTCAACCGAATGATGTCAGGGATGATCTCCTCTCTCAAGAACCACCAAGCCTCGGGATCACGATAGAAACGCGTTACGTTGATTAAAATCGTGTTGAATAAATGGACAAATTCATCCGGATCCACCTCGAGTTTATCCATATATTCGGCGTAGTTTTCAATATTCGCCTCGAGCATGCGCTTTCTTATGCGACGGCTTAACGAGGAGCGTTTGTAGCCCGTGAAATCAAGACCACGCTTACGTTTCAGGAACTCAAGCAGCTCTTCGGATCCTTTATTATCTTGACCAGCACCCATTAATGATGTTCTCCAATGCTGATTGTTTCAATCAGGCAGGCAGGTATTTCGTTTAAGGGCAAGATTTTGTCCACGCAGCCGGTTTCGATGGCCGCGCTGGGCATGCCGAAATACTCCGAGGTACTTTCGTCCTGGACAATCACTATGCCGCCCATCTTTTTCACGGCCTCAACGCCATGATTGCCATCTTTACCCGTTCCGGTAAGGACCACGACCAAGCAGCGTTCTTTGAAGTTGGCGGCCAGGGATTCGAATAATTGATCGGCCGAGGGACGCACATGATGAACCAGATCCGTCTGTGAAAGGGAGATCAGGCCGTCCGTATCCACCAGCAGATGTCGATCGGGCGGGGCAATATAAACATGCCCCGGCTGGATATTGTCGCGCTGTTCAGCCTGCTTGACCGACAAAGCGGTGGCGCGACCGAGGATTTCCGCCAGCAGGCTGCGCCGCCTGGGATGCACGTGCTGCACAATAACGATGGCACTGGGGAATTCCGGGGGTAAGGCAGATAAAACCATTCTGATGGCGGACAAGCCACCCGCAGAGGCTGCCATCCCAACAACGTCGAATCGCGTGTTTGGAAATGGCACGGAAAAGCTCCGCTCAGATATGGATTTCATAATTTTTTCATCAAGTCATCGCAGGCAAGCCCACTGAATGCATCCGATATTAAATGCACGTATTAATTATAACATCCCGGCTAGAGTGGCTGAGAATCGTTGTTCGGGGATTTGCCCCCAAAGGAGGTAGAAACCGTTCGGGGCGATTCACTCTCATCTGCAAGTTGGCCCCAAAATAGCACTGAATGCCCCCTCTATCGCCCCTTCTCACCCTGCTGTAGCCCAATCTCGCCCCCAACTCCTCCACTTTCAGACTCATGTTCATTTTCGAAGCACTTAACCAACAATTAATCTTCGCCAACCGGCCTATTCGTTTCCATTCGCTTTTCTAGCGGGAAACTGTTTTGGACGGTGGGCGAAAGTCCAACTGACGCCCAAACAGGCGGGTGATGGCGAAATGATCATTTCAAATATTAGAGATCTGGAACATCTATTGCAATTTCGCCTGAAATCAAGTATGATGGTACCAGAGATGTCCGCTGCGCAAGAACCCACGCCCAACGGGATGCAAAGCCTAGAGGCGCGCATTTCGGCCGCTCACGGCGACCTGAGCCGCAAGCACAAGCGGCTGGCGCGCTTCGTGCTGGATAACAAGTATTTCATGTCCTTTGCCTCGGCCAGCCAGGCCGGCGAAAAGACTGGCACCAGCGCGGCCACG
>DASQQR010000223.1:0-3017 GCA_035643335.1 Anaerolineales bacterium | reverse complement strand
CTGCCAGCCGATCAGTTTGGCGCGCCGGGAATTTTTTTGACGACTGAGACACACTAGATTTGAAAGCAAGTATTAGAGTAGGCGGAGGTTTAGGCCAACTGTTTGAAAATTGTACATCATCGAGCCTATCGAGACAAAATCATTCAAGTGACGGTATTGAAAATAATCCATAAACATAGGTTCATTTGATGAAAAATAAGAATTTTTCCGCGGGCGTCGTGGAGTAAGTCCCGAAGCATCTCGGATTAAACGCAGCCTTCCACTAGCAGGAGGTCGATATTTATTGACCCAGGTTTTCAATCGAAATTTTAGATAACGATCTTCCAAGGACGTCATCACAATTTTCCTAAGTGAACTCGTATCTTAGATCAGATAACATCTCGGTCCGCATAGTACCCAAATGCTTCTTCAACGCCTGGCGGCCATAGTGCAAGCGGGATTTCACGGTTCCTTCAGGGACTTCGAGAATCTCGGATATCTCTAGAAGAGATAAATCATTGATGTAGTATAGGACGATCACAACCCTCTGCCTCAAAGGTAAAGTCGATATGGCTTGACGTACTTGCTGTGACTCTTCATCCAACTCTGCCAGGTGGTGAGGGGTTTGTTTTTTATTGCCGGACAGCCACTCGGCGATGTCCTCCAACGGGCTGAACCAACGCTTGCGGCGCTTCACCCATGTATACGACAGATTGGCAGTCACGCGATAGAGCCAGGGTTCCAAGGGCCGGCTCTCATCCACTCTGCCAGCGAAGCGATGCAGTCGCAGGAATACGTCCTGGAGCAGGTCCGCGGCCGCCTCGGTATCAGCGACGATACCCAGGGCTGTCCGATAGACCATGCGGCGGTGGCGATCATACAAAATGCCCAATGCATCGAGACTGCCTTTTTGGAGATCGATGATCAGTTCCTGGTCACTCGCGTTCTGCATGTTATTCAGATTTCCACGTTCTAATTATGTATACCAACAAGTGCCGTGCAGGGTTCAAATGTTCCTTTAATCAATATTTTATCTTATATTCATACGGGCGGAAGTTCAAAAAATATTACAGTTTGATTAGAAAATCCAAAAAAGTTCCTTGCTAATCCACTTCGGCTACCCCTGAACGCATGCGCACGTAGGATTCGTAGCGTTCGGGATGGATTTCCCCGCGAGCCAGCGCGTTTTTCACCGCGCACCCCGGTTCGTGTAAATGGGTACAATCGCTGAACTGGCACTCCTGGACCAGCGGGCGCAGTTCCGGAAAGTAGCCATCCAATTCTTCCGGTTGGATATCCCAGAGGGCCAGAGCCTTAAGTCCGGGGGTATCGGCTACGTAGCCGCCTCCATCGAGTGGAAACATGCGGGAGGCGACGGTGGTGTGCTGTCCCTTGCCGGTGGTCTGGCTGACCACCTGTACCTCCAAACCGAGGCCTGGTTGGATGGCGTTAAGCAGACTTGACTTGCCGGCTCCTGATGGCCCAGCCAGCACTGAAATATTCCCCGCCAGGTGGCGCTCGAAGGTATCTACGCCGTAGCCTGTCTTGGCCGATGTATGCACGACCGGGTAGCCGATCCCTTCGTAACGGGCGTATATCTTCCTGGCCCGATCTATGCCGACCAAATCGACTTTGTTGGCTACAATGATTGCCGGGACGTCTTGCTTCTCGGCGATGACCAAGAAGCGATCCAGCATGCGCATGCGCGGATCCGGATCGGTGCATGCGAAGACGAACACAGCCTGGTCCGGATTGGCAATGATGATCTGGTGATATTCACCGCGAGGCGTCGGGGCCAGGCGGGAGATCAAGCGCTGGCGCGGCTGGATTTCTTCGATCACACCGCTCCCGGCATCCAATTGCGTGACCAGCACGCGATCCCCGATCGCAGCCAGGTCACCCTCGCGGGCGCCCTGCTTCAACCGGCCGCGCAGCTGGCATACCCAGATGCCCTTTTCGGTTCTGACGGTATAAAACCCCGATTGTGAGCGGATGATGAGGCCCGGTATTGTCATCAATGGCATTGAGAGGCTCGGCCTGGTGAGGGCTAATTTTTTCCCTATGGAGAGGGTGTTTCGGTCGCCTCGGGCTCGGGGCGAGGCACCCCAATCTGTGATTCCCAGGGATAGGGGGTCAAGGGCCGGCCGTAGAAATAGATTTCAATCACACGCTTGCAGATCGGAGCGGCGATTTCTGACCCCTGTCCGGCGTTTTCGGCGATAACGGCTACGGCGATATCGGGCTTATCTGGGCGTTCTTCGAAGGTGTAACCGGCAAACCAGGCATGCGGATCGCGCGGCGTATCCTGAGCCGTACCGGTTTTTCCGGCAAAGGCCACCGGGAAGTGGCCGAAGACCAGGTAAGCCGTGCCGCGCCGGTTAGCGGCCACGCTGACCATGGCCTGCTGGATGATGGCGAGGTTTTCGGCACTGACGGGCAAGCGCCCGCGCACCTCGGGCTGGAAGGTGAAGGTGGGTTCCCCACCGGGCGGAGCGATTTGCTCAACCACCTGGGGGCGGTAGAGCGTTCCCCCGTTGCCAACCGCGGCGACGAAATCGGCTACTTGCAGCGGGGTAACCAGGAGATCCGCCTGGCCAATGGCCGAGATGGCGGCGTAATAATCGCTGGCCGGAACCGGTACCTGGCCCGCTTCCTCCTCGATCTGGCCAATGCCCGTGGAGCTGCCCAAACCGAAGCCCTTGGCCATGTCCGAGACCGAGGTGGTCAAACCCTGGCGGTAGAGGTCAACACCGATATGATAGAAGTAATTGTTGCACGAGCGCATCAGACCTTCGGGAAGCGTGAGCATGCCGCTGGGAGGAAACTCCTGTTCCAGGGTCCAATCGTATAAGGTGACGCCGGGAAGTTCGTTGAAGTCGTACTGGCAATCGTATGTTGTGTCCGCAGTGTACAAACCGCTCTCCAGCGCGGCCGCCATGGTGACGATCTTGAACACCGATCCCAATGGATATTGGCCCCGGGTGGCCCGATTGAGCAAGGGTGTTGTTTGCTGGTCGAATAAGTTTTGAATCAACTCG
>DASQQR010000222.1:0-3681 GCA_035643335.1 Anaerolineales bacterium | reverse complement strand
CAGGCCAGGGCCAGGGCCGACCCCCACTGTCCGGCGCCGGTCTCCGTGGTGAGCGACTGAGTGCCGCCGATTTTGTTGTAGTACGCTTGGGCGATAGCAGTGTTGGGTTTATGGCTTCCCGCTGGCGAGACGCCCTCGTACTTATAGTAGATGTGGGCTGGTGTCCCCAGGTCCTTTTCGAGCCGGCGAGCCCGCATCAGAGGGGTCGGGCGGTAGAGCTTGTAGATCTCGCGCACCTCCTCGGGAATTTCGATGTAGCGCTCGGTGCTGATTTCCTGCAGGATCAGTTCCATGGGGAAGAGCACCGACAGGAAATCGGGGGTAACCGGTTCCATAGTCTGCGGGTGCAAGACCGGAGCTGGGGGTACGGGCATGTCAGCATTGATGTTGTACCAGGCCTTTGGCAGGTCGGATTCGTTAAGTAGATATTTGGTTTGGTCGGTCATTTCAGGTTCCTCCTTATTTTGAGTGATAAGTGATACGTGATAAGCGGGTAAGTGATCAGTATTCATATCCCTATTTCCATTGCGGGTCAGCGAACTCCCATCTTATGTTCCACCTCCTCCAAGGTTTCTCGGGCGATTAGCCTGGCCTTTTCTGTACCTGTGCTCAGGATGTCAATCAAGTCAGCAGGACGAGAAATATACTCGGCACGACGCTTGCGCAACGGCGCTAAATAGTCGTTCAGTACTTCAGCCAGCCGTTGCTTCACCCGAACATCTCCAATCTTCCTAGCCCGGTAGCGTTCTTTGAATTCCCTCACCTGATTGCGATCCGGGTTAAAGATTTCGTGATATTCAAAAACTGGGTTGGCTTCAATATGGCCGGGATCAGTGGCATGGATGCGGGTTGGGTCCCTGTACATGTCTTCCTTACTCGACCGACGTAGTGCCACGGCGGATATTTCACTGCACCGTTAAATCAGAACGCGTTCGTCCCTGATGGGGACGAACGCGTGGTCCGCGGTGCCACCCCAGTTAGGCTGTTAGATTTCGGCATGGGCCATGATAAAGCCCATTAACCAAAAAACCCGCCGGTGCTGCGACGGGAAATAGGCCAGCCTCACTTGGTTGGTCACGTAGTTTCATAGTCCTATAGTCGAGTAGTTTTGTTGTCCAGCAGTCTCTTATTGAAAAAGTGACTGCCAGACCACCAGACCATAAGACTAGCAGACTATTATGACCATGCCCTGCTAACGTTGGGCAATTCCGGCTCGGGCTACTGGGAAGGATTCAAGCCGTTCACCCTGCGACTCTGAGGTCCATTCAGCGCTGGCGTACGCGTGGAACTCTCACCTGCCTCCCACTCTCTGGGTCGTCGTTTCGACGCCTACTCGTCCTCTTCGTAGTCTTTGTTATGTTGAGTGTGTTGGTCAATTTTATACCGTGTTATATGGAATCTGTCAAGCTGGACCGTGTTTCTCACGCATCACGTTTCTCCCGAACCTTTCCTGATTAGCACCTTCGCCGTAAACGGGTAGTCGTTCTTCTCATCAGATTCGTGATAGACGGTTTCTTGCTCGACCCATTCCGAGGCATCAATTTCCGGAAAATAGACATCCGCACGCACTTCCGCATGCACCTGGGTCAGGTAAATGCGATCGGCGATGCCTACGGATTGGGCGAAAATCTGATGGCCCCCGGTGATGAAGACCTCGTCTTCGCCCCGTTCTTTAGCCGTTTGCAGGGCTTTATCCAGGGAATGGACGACCAGGCAGCCGGCTGCCCGGTAACCTGGATCTCGAGTAACTACGAGGTTAGTGCGTCCTGGGAGAGGCTTGCCGATGGACTCGTAGGTCTTGCGGCCCATGATGATGTGATGGCCCATGGTCAGGGCTTTGAAGCGCTTGAGATCCGCTGAAAGATGCCAGGGCAGGCGATTGTCAATCCCGATCCCGCCTTTTTCATCCATGGCGACGATCAAAGATACGATCACACTGCCACCGGGGCTTTGATGTGTGGGTGAGCCTGGTAGTTGAGCAGGTGGAAATCCTCGTATTGGAAACCGAAGATGGATTTGGCCTGGGGATTGATTTCCATCTGGGGCAGAGGATAAGGCTGGCGCGTGAGCTGCAACCTGGCCTGCTCGATATGATTGAGATACAGGTGTACGTCGCCGAAGGTGTGGACGAACTCGCCCACCTCCAGATCGCACACCTGGGCCATCATCATGGTCAGCAGCGAGTAGGACGCGATATTAAAGGGCACTCCCAGGAAGATGTCAGCGGAACGCTGGTAGAGCTGGCAGGAGAGTTTTCCACCGGCCACGTAGAACTGGAATAGCACATGGCAGGGAGGCAAGGCCATTTGCTCGATTTCACCCGGGTTCCAGGCGGTAACGATGTGACGTCTGGAGAAGGGCCTGGTTTTGATTTGTTCGACCACTCGCGATATCTGGTCGACGGTGTAATTGTCAGCGGTCTTCCAGCTGCGCCACTGGACGCCGTAGACTGGGCCGAGCTCGCCATTCTCATCCGCCCACTCATTCCAGATACGCACCCCGTGATCCTGGAGATATTTGATATTGCTCTCCCCGCGCAGAAACCAGAGCAGCTCATAAATAATCGATTTGATGTGTAGTTTCTTGGTGGTGAGCAGAGGAAAGCCTTGCTGCAGGTCGAAACGTGTCTGGTAACCGAAAAGTGAAAGAGTGCCTGTGCCGGTGCGATCCTCTTTCTGTGTGCCACGATCTAAGATGGTTTGTAATAAATCCAGGTATTGCCTCATCATCGTTCCCCTTCTCAGGTTTTCCTCAATTATAGCCTGATCCAGGAATGTGGACAATTAAAATCCAAAAAACGCCTTTGCATTCTTCCCCCTACATCCAACCCCGCTAAGAACATTTGGGCACACCCACCCAGAATGCACTATTGCAGCGAAACTGGATATTAATTATACTTGTTGGCGAATTCCTTGGTCAGCAGTGTCCCCGGTGGTTGGGCCCCGGGGACCGTTCAGACGGATGGTTGTAGCTATGTCGCAAAATCCGGCGGATTATTCTTCGGCAATCCAAGATTTTCACCGTGCCCGGCGCAGATCTGCTTTGGAGCGGATCATGGCGCGTCTGACGGGAAGACCCGCGGAGTTGCTTTCATATGAAGACGTGCGCAGAAAGCTCAAAATACAAGGACGGAAACCCCCAAAGCTAAAGGAAATACCTCTGAATGCCATTGTCGGAAGCGTGGACCGCTATACCGATTTTACGCGCAGCTTTTTGCCCAAGGATACTGCCGATGCCCATCGTTGGGCTGGAGTGAAAGTGGCGGTTACGGATCTGAAGGGATTGCCTCCCATCGAAGTTTACCAAATCGGGGATGTCTATTTTGTCGGAGATGGCAACCACCGGGTCTCGGTCGCCCGCGAACTCGGCCAGGATAGCATCCAGGCCTACGTTACTGAGCTGGCGACAAAGGTGCCGCTGCGGCCCGACGTCGATGTCGATGATTTGATCCTGAAGGCGGAATATGTGGATTTTCTGGAGCATGCGCATTTAGACCAATCCCGTCCGGAAGCCGATCTGACGTTGACCGTACCAGGCGGCTACCGCGTTCTGGAACAGCATATTGCCGTTCACCGTTACTTCCTGGGATTGGAACAGCAGCGAGAGATCCCCAACGAGGAGGCAGCCGCCCACTGGTATGACCAGGTCTATATGCCAGTGGTGCGTACCATCCGGGAACAA
>DASQQR010000221.1:0-8819 GCA_035643335.1 Anaerolineales bacterium | reverse complement strand
GCCCAAAAATGTACCCGAGTGGTTAACTCCGGTACTTGCGGTGCTTCCGGGCCAACTCATCGGGCTGCACCTGGCTGAGGCCAAAGGTCTGGATCCCGACCAGCCAAAAGGTTTGCACAAGGTAACGGAAACCTGGTAACGGTCCCAGGTTATTCATCCTGAAGCCGGATGAGTGCAACAAATCACCCAGGAACGGCTGTCTTCCCGGATGAATTCATCCGTCTCTGACGGTCCCCAGCTGCCTGGTCTGTAAAAAGCTAACGGGGGCTTCTCGAGGCACTCCCATTCCTGGATCATCGGCGTGACCAGTTCCCAGGCGCGCTCAATCCCATCATCCCGGGCAAATAATGAGGTGTCTCCTTGTAACGCATCCAGCAGGAGGCGTTCGTAGGCATCGGGGAGGGCATTTGGCCCAAAGACGTCTTCGTAATGGAAGTTCATCTCCATTGGAGAGGTGCGCATTTCCGCCCCAGGGGTCTTCAATTCAAAGCGCAGATGCATGCCCTCATCGGGCTGAATGCACAAAGCCAGATGATTGGATGTAAGAGCAGCGCTCTCATGAAAGAGCAGATGGGGCACCTGCTTGAATAGAAGAGTGATCTCTGTATTCTTTGCTTTCAGATTTTTGCCAGTTCGCAGATAGAAAGGCACTCCCTGCCAGCGCCAATTATCCACATACATTTTCAATGCGACGTAGGTCGGGGTAGTCGAGTCTGGATTCACTTCGGCTTCCTGGCGATAGCCCTGGTATTGGCCCCAAATCGCATCCTCGAGGTGACTTGGTCGCACCGCCTGAAGAACTTTAATTTTCTCGTCGCGCAGCGCCCTGGCATCCAGGGTATTGGGAGGCTCCATGGCAGTTAAAGCCAGCAATTGGAGCATATGATTTTGGAGGACATCTCGGACCACGCCAGCCTGGTCATAATATCCACCGCGATGCTCGATCCCCACGCTCTCCATAGCCGTAATCTGCACATGATCCACATAGTTGCGATTCCAGATCTCCTGGAAGATAAAATTGGCGAATCGAAAAGCCAGGATATTCTGGACGGTTTCCTTGCCCAGGTAATGGTCCATGCGAAAAACTTGATTCTCTCGAAAGTAATGCCGGATCTCATTGTTGAGCTGCCTGGCACTCTCCAAGTCATGGCCAAAGGGTTTCTCTATAATGAGTCCAACCCGCCCCTGGTCACTTCGATTTAGACCAGCTTCACCCAACTGCCCGACGACATCAGCATAGAGCAGCGGGGGGATCGCCAGATAGAACAGCCAATTCCCCTGGGTACCCGCTTCGGCATCATGCCGGCGTAGCCTCTGCTGCAGGCGGTGGTAGGTTTGCGGATCATCATAGGAACCCGGCATGTAATGCAAGCGTTCAGCAAACTCTTCCCAGGCATCCGGCTTTATCCTGCCGTGCTTTAATACTCCCTCGTGAAGATGGTGCCGGAATTCTTCGTCCGAATATTTGGTGCGGGAAACCCCCAGGACCTGAAGTTCCTTTGGGAGCAGATTCTCGTGATCCAGGCTGTGCAGCGCGGGAACCAATTTTCGCCAGGTCAGATCACCTGAAGCGCCAAAGATAACCAAGGTACAGGGGGAGACATCGAAATCCAATGCATTCATTCTAATATCCTTCCTAATTTGACGATGGCAAATTTCGGTCAGATGGCCTTAAAAGATTATCCTCGCCGGCGATTTGGCCAAGTTCTTGGTTTCACTTCGACCAGGCTCAGTGCAGGCGATACGGCAGAAAACGCCTACCCTTCGACGGGTTTCGATACGGCATAAAAATGCCTACTCAACCAGCGCTCAGGGCACCGCTCAACCAGCGAACTTTGCCAAATCTGACATTGTCGAACTAATGGCATCCAATTAGCCCCTTTCTTGACGTCGGGAAGGATAAATCTCTTACGAAATCAGTTTCGGCGTTTAGGCGGCCTTCAGGACAATTTTCCCCTTTCTTGCGACAACCGATGCAGGAGTCCGCAGCTACAAAGAGATTGGCAAAATGCGAGCTCAGCGCGATGTGTCCAATTCGACCACAACCATGCGATGGTCGGATGCAAGTGAGGGAGAGACCCAGGCTTTCAATGGCTTAACTCCACGAATCCAAACGTAGTCGATACGCTTGGTCGGAGAAGTTGCGGGATCTGTCAGAGGGGGCGGGTTTATGCCTAATTCAATAAAGGGATCAGTAAAACCCGCTTTCTCCACCGCCTGAATCACGGGAGTTTCCGGGGTGGAATTGAAATCCCCGCCGAATGTCGCCGGCGAGCTGGCGCCAATAAAATCCAGGGCCTCATTAAGCTGCCGCACGGTATCTTCATCCGAAAGCCCAACCCAGATTCCAAATGAATGCAGCGAGCTTGACCCAGAATTCAGAAGGATATGGGCAATACCTGTTTGCTCCTGCAAGCTGGTCAAGAGTTTGGTGGTACGAACTTCAGGCGTCCCTTTGTAAAGGATGGCAATCCCGGTTAAGTGCTCAACCGTAGGGAGATAAAGAGCACCCATCTTCAGGCGGCGGGCGAGATAATATGCGTCATCCACCGCGTAGCTGGTCAACCTTCCGGTATCAACTTCCTGAAGTGCAATGACATCAACATCATTATCTTCAATCGTACTCGCAATATTTTCCAGTGTGTAGCGCCAATGCTCATCGTAACCGTAGTGTATATTATAGGTTGCGAGGCGCAAATTACCATCTTCGGGCAATTTGGCTACAGGTTGAGGCCAAATCGATATTCCTACGAGCACAAGAGTGGTCGCCGCGAAGGGCAAAGCCCAGATATAGCCAGATCCAGCATCGGCCATAAGATCGAAGGGTCCAGCATGTCTGAGAACACCAGCGGCTACCGGCAATCCGGCAATCACGTAGAAGACCCACCCCAATCCTCGCAGGAAAGGTAGGGTATAGGGATAAGTAAACGCAAAAGCGTTCAGAAAATTCAGCACCAAGAAGAACAGCGACCCCAGCGCGATCCATGGGCCAGGATTTGCCTCTAAACGGTCTTCGCTCGATAACATTCCGACAAGCCCGATGAGAAGGAGGGTTTGAGAAAGCAACAGCGAAAACGCGGCAAATATCCCATTAGCAAAGTATCCGTACAGCAACGTGCCTATCAAGAGGCCGGCGAAGAAAATTCGAAGCCATGATCGCCGCTGCGTCAGGTCGAGAATCGTGCGCCGAACTCGAGAGGAAAGCGGGAGTAATGTGATCATCAGCAATGTGGGCGCGATGGCCACATAGGACCATTGGCTCCACCTGGCAATCGCGTTGGGAAGCGATAGTAAGGATAATTCCAGAAATAACAGCCCCCCAAAACTCAGGCCCCACAGGATGCCCACATTCGGTGGCCGGCGTTCTCGATTTTGGAATTCAGCATTGCGGGCCGACCACGCGATCAGGATCAGAAGCAAGACGGTTACCAGAATTTGATAGGGCAGCCAGCCCACGCGGAGAGCGGCGTCGTAGGTCTGGCCCACCGCTCGAAAAGCCACATCAAGCGCCAGAGCAAGCAAGAATCCAAGGAGCACAGCGCGGCGGGCCCTCTTGAGTAAGCCGGCCAGGAAAAGCCCGCTGCCAGCAATCACAACCAGCGAGCTCCAGTAGCGCACCTCGGGATTGTTGATGGATAAACCAATTCTCGTAATCACCACTACGGCAGCTGCAACCGCCAATTCTTGTGAAGTTGGTTTAGTGGGGGCAAGGGCCGGAAGTAACAGCGCCAATAATAACAATACAATGCTGATCACCAGCCAGGCATCGATGGGGCCAACGAATACCCGGTCATATATAATCCCGAATAGAACTGAGAAGATGACACGAAAGGATTGAAAAAAGAACCACCACACGGCGGCGGCCACCAAGTTGAGCAGAACTTGGGAATTGGTGCTCATGGGACAAAATTATACCCGCAGCAGAGTACCAAAGCAGGCCACAGCGCGGCGATGAAGGCCAGCTTCGTTGAATGCCAAGAATCCGGACACCGGTCCACGACGGAAACAAGGGCGAGTGACGTTCATCACTTGCCGGGATGGTATTTTTGCTATATCCTATGTTCTACAAGGGACCATAGTTCTTCCCAATCTAGCGGCATGAGATCAGGCTGCTCGGGTCCCAATCCTAAGAACAGAATGAGGACATCATGAAGATTTCGGGATTGCACCTGCTATTGACCTACCAGTGCACGTTCGAATGCGATCATTGCTTCGTCTGGGGAAGTCCGTTTCAAAGCGGGACGATGACACTTGCGAATATCGAACGAGTCTTGCTACAAGGGTGAGAGCCTGGGACGGTCGAATGGATTTATTACGAGGGCGGCGAACCTTAATCTCTTAGCAACAAAACCGCGTTTTCGTGGATAATATGCGGACTGAACTAAATTCATCTTGATGGGATCGAACTACGGCCCTTTACTTGTTGATTTCCAGAATGACGCCTGATTCACCGGAACCATCCTATGTCTACGAGAATCAAACTCTTATTTGCCCTTCTGATCGCTCTGAGCTTCATATCGATCGCAGTGGCCACGTCGAACAGCGTGGCTTACTTGCCCCTTGTCTTCCATGCCCCAACCCCTACGCCGACCGCGACCAGCGCGGGCACGCCAACGCGCACCCCGAAGCCAACCCGCACCCCCACGCCGACCCGTACGCCGACCATAACCCGCACCCCCACAAACACACCAACCGGCACCCTCACCCCTACGAAAACGCCGACGAATACGCCAACCCGCACACCTACGCTCACACCCACCCCGGTGGCAAAAGCGTATATCGTCAGAATAATCTACGCTCCCGACTATCCTCTCGACGAATACGTGGAAATCAAAAACAATACCTCCAGCACACTCATCATGAGCGGCTGGATTCTTAAAGATGATTCCGGGAACAAATATACTTTTCCTACCTTTACTGTCCTGGCCGGGAGAACGGTTAAAGTGTGGACGAAATATGGTAGCGACAGCCTAACCGATCTGTACTGGGGTTCCCTGAAGCCAATATGGAACGATCACGGTGATTGTGCTTACTTACGCAACGAAAATAATAACCCCATCCATCAATATTGTTACTCTACGAGCTTCCAAGGGTTTGCCAAATGGTGGATACCGTAATTAAAAGAGGATAAAATTAAGCCACAACTGCAGAAGATATCGGGAGAAGCATATGCGCGACCGCCGGCAATTCATATTTGGGGGACTGGTGCTCTTCATCGGACTGGTATCCTTGCTGAGCGTAATTCTCAATATCGACTTCTGGGATTTTTGTTGGCCGGTTGGGTTAATCCTCTTAGGAGTCTGGCTGCTGGTCCGCCCGAGATATTCCTCCTTAGAGAGCAATTTGGTCATCAGGCCACTGGGTGATGTACATCACTATGGAGAAAGGCCACTTCGCGACCGAGAAATCTGGATCTTCGTTGGAGACATCGATTTCGATCTGACTCAAGCAGAGATTTCCAGGGGAGATACTACGATCAGAATTTATGGTTTCGTGGGCGAGGTGAACTTGCGGGCGCCGCGAGCTGTGGGTGTATCCGTCTCATCAACCGCCTTCATCACAGATGGACACCTATGGGGGGAAAAACGAGACCATTTCTTGACTCCCGTACGCCGAGTGAGCGAAGGTTACGAGACGGCTGAACGCAGGGTGCGATTGGAAGTGATGTTTTTTGTAGTTGATTTGCGGGTTGACCAGGAATAAATATGAGTCCCAAGCCGATGCTGACCGACGATTATTTGATCCGCCAGATCAACCTGGCGATCGCGGTGCTGGCCAGCATCATTGGTTTGAAAACCGCGGGACAATACCAAAGCGCGCTTTTTGAAATCGACCAATTCCTGGAGCAACTCCTTGGACTTCGTTCTTACATGATCAAGGACCTCAGCGACGAAGCCATCCTGACCCTCGTATCGCTCCCTGAGGGCCTGGATACGGATCGCTTGCTCATTATCGCCGAACTGATTAAGGCAGAGGGAGATATCTATGCGGCTCAAAAGTACACTACCGATAGCCAGGTGGATTACCTGCGGGCACTGAATTTCTTCATGGAGGTGGTCCTGAACGGTGGCGCGTTAAACTTCCCGCAACCGCATGATAAGATCGAGAATCTGGTTCAGATGCTGGAGCTCTCCAAACTGCCTCAGGAGACCCTATACGATTTATTCCAGTATTACGAGCACATGGAAGAATACAGAAAAGCAGAGACGGCTTTAGCGCAGTTGGCTAAAACGTCGGAATCAGATGAATCGATCGTACAGGAACAGGCGGATTTCTATGGCCGGTTGCTGGAAATATCCGACAAAGAACTCGCCAAGGCTGGCTTATCCCGTTCCCAGGTGGAAGAGAAGTTGACAAGATTAACGAGCTAACCACCTATCAAGCGGGCGATAATCCGAAAGACCGGCCCAGGATAGAGGCCCAGGGCAACGATAATTACAGCCAGGCAAACCAGCGCAGTACTTTCTATTCTGGAAAAGTCGGGGATTTGAAGTGGAACGAGCTCCACGGCTTCCTCTGCCCCTTCCTCGCCAGGCCGGCGGAACATGGTAATGACCAGACCCAAGTAATAAAATACGCCGATCACGCTGCCGGCTACGAGCACACCTAACAATACCCACAAGGACGATTGGACCCCTGCCATAGCCAGGTAGATTTTCCCGATGATGCCAATGGAAGGGGGAATGCCAGCCAACGAAATCAAAGAAACCGTGAAGATTGTCGCCAGCCAGGGGCGCCGCCAGAACAGGCCAGTATAGGCGTCCCATTCCTCAGTCTCTTTATCCGGAGTCGATAAGAGCGTGATGACGCCGAAGGCGCTCAGAATGGTAACAAAATAGGCGATAAGGTAAAAGGCAACCGCTTGTTGCGATAAATCGCCGCTGGCAAGAAAGGCGACCATTAAATATCCAAGATGGGAAATCGAAGAATAGGCCAAAACACGCTTTACGTTGCGCTGCAATAGCGCGAGGATGTTACCAAACAGCATGGACGCAATGGCGATAATTGCGAACATGCTCCAGAGAGCCTGATTATCGTAAAATGAGACATGCGTATAATAGCGCAGCAGGAGGGCAAACATCCCTCCTTTCGACACTGAGGCGATGAAACCGGTAACTGGCGCTGGCGCACCCTGATAAACATCCGGCGTCCACAATTGAAAGGGTACCAATGCAAGTTTGAAGCCAAATCCAACCGCTAGCAAGCCCCAACCTACGACAAGAAGATCCTGAAGATCAGCGGGAACCTCGCCCGGCGTCAAAATTTCGGAAAATCCGAGCGTGCCCAGGGCCGTGTAAATCAGTGCCATCCCGAACAGCATGAAGGCTGAAGTCACGCCAGCCAGGATGAGGTACTTTATGGCCGCTTCGACCCGGTACTTCTGAAGGTGCGGATAGGCAATCAAAGCATACAGCGCCACGCTGAGCGTCTCCAGGCCCAAAAAGAACGGAGCGAAATGATCGCTGGCAACCAATACCGAGGATCCGAGGGAGGCCAGCAAAATGAGAATATAATACTCTTCTCTGAACCCGCTATAATCTTCCATGTATCTGGAAGACAGCAGGGTAACCACGAAACTGGCGGCGAATATCAGGCCCATGTAGAAAATGGCCGGACCATCAATGATCAGCAGCGGCGGTATCGGATGAGGTCGATAAGAGTAGGCAATGGGCAAGGCTGCAAAGGAAGCCACAAAAGCGGCCAAGGTCATCCAAATCGTGAGCCAGTAGTTACGGAAAAAAGCTACAAGCAGCATCACGACTACAATGAACCCAGCCAGGACGATTATGGGAAGCAGGGCTAGAAGATCTATGGTGGTCATAGCTATCCTTTCATCTCACTGGCAGAATCAATGTCGATTGTTTTGTAGCGATGATGCAGCTGCAGGACAAGTGCCAAGCCCACGGCCACCTCGGCGGCGGCCATCGACAAAATAAAGATGAACATTATTTGACCGTCCGGTTGATTCCACTGCGAGCCGGCCACTACGAAGGCCAAACCGGCAGCATTCAACATAATCTCAATAGCCAATAACATGAAAAAGATATTCCGGCGCACCAGGACGGCGGTAAAACCCAAGGAGAAAAGGACGCCTGCCAGGATCAACGCATGTTGTAGCGGAACTGTTGCCATATCACTTTCCTCATTGCTTTCCAAACTGTGAGTCTGAGTTGTTAATCTCTCTGCTCCCGCTCTTGGCCTCGCCGTCCCACATGATAAGCTCCCACGAGGCCAGCCAGCAGCAGGAATGAGGCCAGCTCGACTGCGAGAAGATAAGGTCCGAACAACGTTAAGCTGACCTGTTTAGGACTAATTGAGGCCGTCCCCACAAGGGAAAAACCGCTTTGCACCAGGATGTATATGAACTCACCTGTCAAAATCAGGGCCAGAAGCCCGGGGACGATCCAGGCTCTGGTGCTGAACCATTCACGCTCTTGTTGCTCCGCCCTTTGCCCAAGGTTAAGCATCATGACCACAAATATGAAAAGCACCATGATGGCCCCTGCGTAAACGATAACCTCCAGCGCTGCGATAAACGGAGCGCCAAGAGTGAAGAATATGATGGCCACCGAGAGCAGCGAAACAATGACGTTCAACAGCGCGTGAACGGCGTTCAGCCGGGTGATCGCAACGACCGTGGAGATGATTGCAACAGCTGCTGAAAGGTAAAAGGCAACGTTCATCCGAATCCTCCTCAGAAGCTCTCTTGACTAGGGCAGCAGGCTGCGGACATCGACAGGCGGAAGCTCGTTCTCACCCTCGCCCTTATCCTTACCACCAATTGCCAGGCCGGCCTGCCGGTAGAAGTTATAACCAGG
>DASQQR010000220.1:0-2891 GCA_035643335.1 Anaerolineales bacterium | reverse complement strand
AAACTGATTCGCAAAGGTTTGGTAGAATCTACGGTTGAGATCGAGTAGTCGAGAGGCAGTTTCATCATTCATGGAACCATTATACAAGAATGAATCAGCAACAGTGGCTTGAAGCCCGCAAGTACAATGATGAAGAGATGGCACTGGCACGCCGGGTACTGGAGGAAGTGCGCGCTGGACAGAAGTTATCGGATGCGGTTCGCCGCCATCCTCTACCGGGCGGCCGCGGGCATTTAGGAAAACACGTCCTGGTAGCAACTTACCGCCGGCTCCTTCAAAGCGGGGAGTGGCAAGCCGATCCACGCGTGCTGGCCCGCATCCGCATGAAACCGGTTCGCAGCCTTTCCGGGGTCAGCGTGGTCACGGTCCTGACCAAGCCTTATCCGTGCCCAGGGAAATGCATCTTTTGCCCTACGGACGTGCGCATGCCCAAAAGTTATCTCCCCGACGAACCGGGCGCCATGCGCGGCTTGCAGCATGATTTTGATCCCTATGACCAGGTTGCTTCGCGGATCGATGCCTTAATGGCCGTCGGACATCCAACCGACAAGATCGAGCTACTCATCTTAGGTGGGACGTGGTCGTCTTATCGCAAGGATTATCAGGAATGGTTCGTCCACCGCTGCTTCGAGGCGATGAACGGAATTCAGTCTGATACCCTGGCGGGTGCTCAAGTGCGCAACGAAATGGCAACTCATCGCAACGTGGGACTGGCCATCGAAACCCGGCCCGATCACATAAATCCGCGCGAGATCGCCTGGCTCCGCTACCTGGGGGTGACGAAGGTACAGATGGGTGTCCAAAGCCTGGACGATCGCATTCTGGAGGCCAACAAGCGCGGCCACACGGTAGACGAGACACGCAAAGCGGTGGCGTTATTGCGGGCCGCTGGCTTTAAGATCGTCTTGCATTGGATGCCCAATCTACTGGGTGCCACATCTGAGTCAGACCGGCAGGATTTCGCTCGCCTCTGGGACCACTTTTGCCCGGACGAGCTGAAGATCTATCCTACTCAGCTGCTGGCTAACGCTGAATTGTATGAATATTGGCAGCGCGGGGAATTCCAGCCGTACACCATGGAAGAGCTGATCGCGTTGATCGCTGACATAAAGCTCGCCATCCCGCGTTACTGCCGGGTCAACCGGGTCATACGAGACATTCCTTCGACCAACGTTGTTGCCGGCAACAAGCGTACCAGTTTACGGCAAGATGTGCATGCAGAGATGAAGAGGCGTGGTACCCGGTGCCAATGTATCCGCTGCCGGGAGGTGCGCAAAGAGAAGGTGAAGGTTGAAGACCTGCGTTGGGAAGATCTATGTTATAAGGCCGGCGCCGCGGAGGAGCATTTTCTTAGCTTTGTCACTCCAAACGATAAGATCGCTGGATTCTTGCGCCTCTCACTTCCAAAACCGGGAGCGCCTGAAACTGGGCTCGCTGATCTCCAAGGAGCTGCCATCATCCGCGAAGTGCATGTCTACGGGCAATCCCTGAAGGTGGGGGCAAAGCAGCGCGGGGCCGCCCAGCACGCCGGTCTGGGCACCGCCCTGATTCGCCGGGCAGAGCAGCTGGCTGCCGAGCAGGGCTACGCTCGTCTCGCCGTGATCGCCGCCGTGGGCACGCGGCGCTATTACCAGCGCCGTGGATTCGGGCGCGGAGAATCCTACCTGGTCAAGCAATTGAAAGATCTGGAATAAAGCTCGCCTCTCTCCACGGGGGAGATGGGAATGCATCCGCCAGCTGTATCCAACCCGCTAACAACATTTGAGCACACCCACTTGTAAAGATTTCATTGACAACAAGCTCTTTTTTTGCTATATTACTAACGCGTGTTAGTAAGTTGGGATTGCGAGGAGAGAAGAAACTGGTGAATTCCAGGCGGGTGACCAGTCGAGATGTCGCCGAGCGCGCCGGCGTCTCGCGAACTACGGTATCTCTGGTGTTAAACGAGGTCGAAGGGGTCCAGATTAGTGAGGAAACCCGCCAGCGAGTCATTCATGTTGCCGAAGAGATGGGCTACGTGCCGGAAGCGGCCGCCCAGGCTCTGGCAAGTGGTCGTTCCCGATTCATCGGTTTAGTCCTCACCCGCCGCCCTCACCAAATCGCGACCGACGTATTTCTAACCCAGATTCTGAACCCCTTAATCGAAATGGCCCGCCGGCACAACATGCGATTATTGGTAGATATTGTTGAAGAGACGCACCATCGAGAGACCTATCGCGCCTTGGTGCGAGGCCGGCGGATTGACGGGATCATCCTTTCCGGACCCCGCCTCAATGATCGAGGGCTGCGATTACTGGAGAAAGAGGATTTTCCAACCGTATTAATGGGCTCTCTACCAGGAACCTCCTTTTTTTCCGTAGATATCGACAACTGTGCCGCTTCACGTTCGGCTGTGACTCACCTGATCAGCCTGGGCCATATCCGAATTGGGTGCATCACCAACGCTCCAGTCTCGTACACTGCCGCACTCGATCGGCGTCGAGGCTACCGCCAGGCACTTGAAAACGCTGGATTGCCTTTCGAAGAGCAGCTTGTACGCCATGGGGATTTCGATCCACAGAGTGGATATGAGCAAATGAATGCCTTGCTCAGGCTCGAGTCACCACCTAGTGCTGTTTTCGTTGCCAGTGACGTGGTAGCCTTTGGCGCCATGGCCGCGATTCGCGAACACGATCTAACCATTCCAGACGACATTGCCATAGTGGGATTTGATGATGTGCCATTTGCAAAATTCGCCTATCCCCCGCTGACGACCATCCATCTTCCAGCTGCCGACCTGGCGCGCAGATCCAGCGAAATCTTGTTCAAGTTGATCAAGCGCGAGCAACCCACTGATAGACGGGTCTTGCTTGATACGCACCTGGTCGTACGCCGATCGTGCGGTGCGGAAC
>DASQQR010000219.1:0-7928 GCA_035643335.1 Anaerolineales bacterium | reverse complement strand
AGGAGTCGAGCGCGCAATTAGCGATAATCCGGCCATTGAAAAGGGAACCGCGGTTCACCAGGGAGTGCTTCGAAACATTTCTCGTCTGAAACCGAAGTGACCAGGTAGACCATGGATTTCAAAGAGATCTATCAATCTCGTGTCGTTACTGCGGAAGACGCTGTCTGCAAGATTAAATCTGGCGATCGAGTATTTCTAACCGGGAATTGTTCCGTCCCGCGGACCGTACTTGCCGCTTTAGTGGATTATGCTCCCCAACTAAAGGATGTGGAAATCGTTCAGGCGCTGTCTGTGGGTCCGGCGGATTACGTCAATCCAGAGATGGAGGGCCATCTGAGGGTCAACACGATGTTTACAAGCGCAAATGTCCGCAAGGCGGTCCAGGAGGGACGGGCCGACTTCACCCCGGTGCTTCTGTCGGAATTTACGCTGCTATTCAAGAATGGCCATCTTCCCCTCGATGTTGCCCTGGTGCACCTTTCGCCGCCGGACAATTACGGGTTTTGCAGTTTCGGTGTTGAGGTGGGCCTGACCAAGACCCCGGCGGCTTCGGCACGGATTATCATAGCCGAAGTCAACCAACGGATGCCGCGCACGTTAGGTGATTCTTTTATCCATATCAGCAACGTGGATTACATTGTGCCAGTAGATTACCCATTGGCCGAAATGCCAATGACCCCCGAGAATGGTTCTGAGGTAATCGAAAAAATCGCACAGCACATCGCTGAGTTGATCCCCGATGGCGCGACGATGCAGTTAGGCATTGGAGCTATTCCGGACGCCATGCTCAAGTACCTATACCAAAAGAAAGATCTGGGCATCCATACCGAGCTATTCTCGGACGGTGTCATCGATCTCGTGGATGCCGGTATCTTAACAAACGCCAGAAAGACCCTCCATCCTGGTAAGATCATCGCCGGCTTCATCCTGGGGACCCAACGCTTATACGATTGGGTGGACGATAATCCGCTCATTGAATTGCATCCCACGGAGTATGTAAACGATCCATTCGTCATCGCCCAGAACGATCGCATGGTGGCAATCAACTCTGCAATTGAAATTGACTTGACCGGGCAAGTGTGCGCCGATAGCATCGGTCCAAAAATCTATAGTGGCGTTGGCGGGCAACTCGATTTCATCTATGGCGCCTCACGATCAAGAGAGGGCATCCCCATAATTGCCCTGCCAAGCACTGCTAAACACTACAGCCGCATCGTGCCGATGCTGAAACGGGGCGCTGGCGTGGTGACCACCCGAAACCACGTCCGCTACGTGGTCACGGAATATGGCGTTGCCGATTTATACGGAAAAACGATACGCCAGCGTGCGCAGGCACTCATCAACATCGCCCATCCCGATTTCAGGGACGAGTTATCCTACCAGGCACGCGAACTTCACTACATGTAGTGTGCGTGCAAATATGTTACGGGTGCCCTTTGCACTCGCATTTTATCCTTATTGGTCGAGATGATACCTATCAGGGCTGACGGGAGGAGCGATGAGCAGACGTACTAAGATCGTTGTAACTCTGGGTCCTGCAAGTGGTGACCAGGATGCGATTGAGAGGCTAATTAGGGCTGGAGTAAATGTTGTTCGGTTAAATTTCTCTCACGGAACCCACGAAGAGCATGCCACGCGCCTCAAACTGGTGCGGGAGACTTCTCAGCGCCTGGATCACCCCGTCACCATCCTACAGGATTTACAGGGACCCAAAATCCGCACAGGAGAACTTGAAGCGGGTTCCGTCAACCTAGAGCAAGGCGCGAGCCTAAAACTGACCACAGAGCCGATCCTTGGTGACAAGGATAGGATTTCTGTCGATTTTGCAGAACTTCCGAATAGTGTGCGTCCGGGCAGCAGGATTCTGCTCGATGATGGCAACCTGGAGTTAGCAGTTGTCACGGTAAGTGGCAAGCAGGTGGAGACCAAGGTCGTTCTCGGCGGTGTGCTAAAGTCCCACAAGGGCGTGAATTTGCCAGGCGCCAAACTCAATATTCCAGCTTTCACCGAAAAAGATGAGTCTGACCTGGCCTTCGGATTGGAGCAGCAGGTAGACGCCATTGCCATGTCTTTTGTGCGCACCCCGGCGGATGTCACCGGAGTACAACAGAAGATAGAGGAGCTTAACCCCGAGCGGAAAGGCATACCTATCATCGCGAAACTGGAACGTCCAGAAGCTTTGGATAATCTTAGCGAGATCATCAAAGTAGCGGATGGCGTCATGGTTGCTCGAGGTGACTTGGGCGTCGAGATGTCACCCGAAGCCGTACCAATTGCTCAAAAGCAGATCATCGAAACCGCCAACCAGCACGCCAAAGTCGTCATTACGGCCACCCAGATGCTCGATTCGATGATCAGCAAGCCCCGGCCGACTAGGGCCGAGGCCACCGATGTCGCCAATGCGATCTTCGATGGCAGCGATGCCGTCATGTTATCGGGCGAAACAGCGGTCGGCAAATTTCCGGTTCAAGCAGTCAAAACCATGGACGCGATTATCTGTGAAGCCGAGTCCAAGCTGAGAAAATGGGGACACTGGGGTGGTCAATTGGGCGAGGCCGCCTCTGAGGAAATCGAATTGAAGGGTACCACCCATGATGATGCCCTATCGATCACCAGGGCCGCCCGCGAGCTGGCCGACGATCGCAATGTAGCCGCGATCGCCGTCTTCACGCAAACAGGACGTACAGCCCAATTAATGGCCAAAGCGCGGCCCGAGGCTCCTATCCTGGCTTTTACCCCTTCGAATTCAACCTACCGGCAATTGCCTTTGCTCTGGGGAGTAACCCCTCATCTGGTGCCCTATGCAGATACCCTTGAGGCGATGCTGGAAGTCGTCGAAAAAACCATCGTGGCTGAGACTCCGATCCGGCCTGGGCAGCAAGTGGTCTTAATCTCAGGATTTCCCGTTGGTGCCATGCGACCGCCGAACCTCGCCATTCTTCACACCATTGGCGAGAGTTTCCACTGATTGGCTCTCAAGAAAGCCAATATATGCTCTATTTCCTGATCGGAGCAGCCCTGTTCTTCGACTTCCTCAATGGATTCCACGACTCCTCCAATATCGTGGCAACCGTGATCTCATCGCGGGCGCTCCAGCCGCGGATTGCACTCTATACGACGGCACTTGCCGAATTCTCCGCGCCATTCATTTTTGGTGTTGCGGTGGCTACGACAGTGGGCAAAGACCTGATCGAACCTTCGGCAGTAAGTCAAGAGGTGATTATAGCGGCTGTGCTCTCCGCTATCTTGTGGGACATTCTGACCTGGCTTATCGGAATCCCGTCATCCTCTTCTCACGCTTTAGTTGGCGGCTTATTGGGCGCAGCTATCTTAGTTGAAGGCGTGCAGATTGTTCAGTTATCCGGTTTGATCAAGATCCTGGTGGCCCTTTTCGTTTCTCCTCCCCTTGGCTTGATTGCCGGCTACCTCCTCATGCACTTGATATTGAGACTCTTCCAGAATGCTACCCCGAGAATTAATGTGGTCTTCAAACGAATGCAAGTATTAACATCTGTAGGCCTTGCCCTCTCCCACGGCACCAATGACTCACAAAAGACTATGGGAATCATCACTTTGGGATTGGTGGCCGCAGGGTATCAGAAGACATTTCAGGTTCCGATTTGGGTGATCGCGGCCAGCGCAGGTTCGATTGCACTGGGCGCGGGGCTGGGAGGTTGGCGGCTGATCAGCACGTTAGGGGGAAAGATCTACAAAATCCGCCCCGTTCACGCCCTCACCTCCCAGATGGCTTCTGCCAGTGTGATATTAGGTGCGGCGCTGCTGGGGGGACCAGTCAGCACAACTCAGGTCGTCAGTTCGGCCATCATGGGAGCTGGGGCCGCTGAGCGAGTCACCAAAGTCCGTTGGATAGTTGCCCGAGACATGATCTACACATGGCTTTTCACCATCCCAGCCACTGGGATAAGTGCAGCTCTGCTGTATCTTCCTGTTCATCGGTTATTGGCGTCCGTCCAATAAACTGGGCAGTCACCCTATTGCAGAAAAACCATTATACTAATGGTGAAGGGCCCATCATGTTCGCTTCTTTGCCATATATTCCGGGACGTCTCGCTGCGTTTCGAGAACCTTTATCGAGATACTTGCCACCACTGCCGGAAGCCGTAGCTTCTACGTGGCTAAAATCTCACGTATCTCCGGGAACCTGGATCCTGGATCCGTTTGGCACCTCCCCATTGGTACCTGCCGAGGCAGCTCGGGCTGGTTTTCGAGTGCTGGTGACCGCAAATAATCCAATTGCTCGTTTCCTAATTGAGCTGGCCGCTAGCCCTCCACGCGAGGAAGATTTGAGAACCGCGCTCGCCTACCTGGCTGCCAGTCGGAAAGGAGACGAGCGCCTTGAGCTCCATATCCAGAATTTATACCGCACAATTTGCGAACAGTGCGGGCGGGAAATCATTGCGCAGGAGTTTATCTGGGAACGGGAGGCGAATGCACCCTTTGGTCGCGTTTATGAATGCCCCTATTGCGGAGACAATGGAGAACGACCAGCCACGCCCGCGGATGAAGCCGAAGCGCTGAAATACTCCCGGGGCGGGCTGCACTGGGCCAGAGCGCTCGAGAGAGTGGCAGCTGCCGCTGATCCCGATAGAGTCCATGCCGAAGAGGCACTCTCCGCCTATCTGCCCCGTGCGGTATATGCGCTGTTTACTTTAATCAACAAACTTGAGGCTTTTCCCACGGAATTTGCCCTGGATCCAGCTGAGCCGTCAGCGATCCAACGGAATTTAGCGGCGCTTTTGTTGGTCGCTTTTGATAAAGCGAACACACTTTGGCACTATCCGATGGCAAGAGAGCGTCCAAAACAGATAACCGTCCCGCCTCGATTTCGAGAAAAGAACATCTGGATAGCCCTCGAAGAAACTGTGGAACAACTATCCGCCGCCGGGCCCCGGGTGCCACTCACCATATGGCCAGAACGACCGCCTGCAACGGGCGGCGTTGCGATTTTCGAAGGAAGGCTACGGGATTTGAGGGATCAATTATCGAAAGAATCTGAAATCCCTTTTAATGCTATTGTGGCGCCATTTCCACGACCTAATCAGGCATTTTGGACCCTTTCAGCGCTTTGGGCAGGCTGGCTGTGGGGAAGGGATGCAGTGGGTCCCTTCAGGAGCGTCTTGAAGCGGCGACGCTACGATTGGGCCTGGCATGCAACGGCCTTGCACGCGGCCTTATCGAATCTAAACGATATCGTGCCGAAAAATAAGCCTCTCTTCGGTTTGATTGGTGAGCTCGAGCCCAACTTTCTGTCCGCCGTAATGGTCGCAACCGATCTTGCCGGTTTGAGGTTGCAGGGAGTGGCCCTCAGGGCGGATACCGGTCAGGCACAAATCCTCTGGCAAATCAACGGTGAGAGCCAGAAAGCACTGAGCAGAAATCCTCCGCCTGATATCACGCTCCTGGCCTCATCGGCTGCCCAGGACTATTTAACGAAACGCGCGGAACCAGCGAAATATATCCAGATCCATGCGGCGTCCCTGTCCGCCATCGTGGACCGAGCAGATCAATCCACCGAGGAAGCATCCCCCTCAGAATATTATGCCCGAATTCATGAGGCGTTTGACCAGGCCTTTACTTACCGCGGAGGATTCGTACGCTTTGGTGGCAGCGAGAAAACGCTCGAGATCGGGCACTGGTGGTTACGAGAGTACCGAGAAATTTCGGGTAAATCCGAGCCCCTGGCGGACCGGGTCGAGCGCTTTACCGTGGAGCACCTCATCAAAAATCCCATCACCACTTACGTGGAGATCGATTCTGCGATCTGCTCGATCCTGACCGGATTATACACCCCCGAATTGGAGCTGCTTCTTACTTGCCTGGATTCATACGGGGAGGAAAAACCTTCAGGCAGCGGGACTTGGCAGCTTCGAGCACAAGACATTCCAGAGGCTCGCCACAAGGACATTGTGGTTATGCGCAAATCACTGATCCATATCGGCCAGCAGCTCGGATTTAACACCTCGGAGCAGAATCCGGTCCTGTGGACAGAACAGCAAGGCAAGGTTGCCTATGCCT
Organism: Anaerolineales bacterium; assembly: GCA_035643335.1. GTDB lineage: Bacteria > Chloroflexota > Anaerolineae > Anaerolineales > UBA4823 > DASQQR01. The sequence continues at coordinate 1,892 of DASQQR010000219.1, read as the reverse complement.
TTTTCCTCACCGCATCCGCCATGTTCGCTCGTTTCTTATCTGACGACCGTTACGCCCCTTCCAGGTCTCTGATTGTCTTTCCTGGTGGACGGGCGAATTTGGTAGCCTACAAGTTGCGCCACGACGCCCATATGAAGAATATCATCGATCAAGGTTGGCGCATGGTCAAGTTCCGCCTCGTCCGACGGTTATCCGAATCACCACTGCTTAACAGGGAAAACCTTGATGAGCAACTAGCCCTCGATCCCTTAATGGACGATGCCCCCCAGATGCGCTTGCTCTAGACCTCAAGGAGAGGGTGTATTGGTTGCAGGTTGTGTCCACATGATGTCAATCGGCGTGGGTGAAGGAGACGGCGTCTTTGTCGGAGTGGGGGTATCCGAGGGGGTCGGGGTATCGGTGGGAGTCGAGGTGGCCGTCGGGGTATTGGTGGGTGTCGATGTCGGCGTCGGGGTATCCGTCGGCGTAGGCGTTGGGGTCGGCGTAGGTGTTGGGGTCGGCACCTGAAGATTGAGATGTATCTCTTTCTCAGCATAAGTGTCGTGGTTGCTGCGTACGTATAATCGTAGAGTCACCTCTCCTGCAGGCAACTCTTGTAGATCCCATTCGTACATCTTCCCAGCCTCGTCCACCGGCGAATCTTCTTTTACCAGACGTTCCCACTTGACTGGATCATCGCCCAGTCCATATTCCAGCTGATAGTATTCGAAATCCTTCGTCGCGCTGGCCTGACCAAAAATCTCCACTGGGCTCAGATGAATAGTCTCTCCGTCACTCGGAGAGTTGATCACCAACTTCGGGTGCGGGTCATCGGAATTGCATTCTCGGGATGGCGTAAAAAAGATCGGATCTGAAAAACCGATCTCGTCTGCCCATTTCTCACCCTGAGAATCCGTCTTGATCCACTTGATGGCCCAAGGATCGGAGACGTTGAGGGTGAGTTTTTCATCCGTATAATCATCACAGGAAGAAGAGGAGATCAAGCCCGTCCAGGTATCCAAAACAACTTTTTTCCACAAATCCTCGCCCTTTGGCAGCGGGGGTTGGTCAGCAGCGAAATACTCGCTGCGCTGGTTGGGGCACCACTGGGAAGGCTCTGTCCCCGATACCGTACAGATGACCCTCTCGGTTATCCCGGCGGGCTTGACAAAGCTGGATGGATTGCCACCAGTCAATTGTTGGATGGCAACTTTCATGAAATCTGCCCAGATCGGTGCTGCTCCGGTCAGTCCAGAAACATTTTTCATAGGGCTGAAATCGGCGTTACCCACCCAGACGCCGACCGCAACGTCAGGTGTGTAACCCACGGTCCAATTATCGCGAAAATCATTGGTGGTCCCGGTCTTGGCGGCAGCCTGGAAGGGGAGATTGAGCACCGAATCAGGCCCAAATGCGGGCGTGCGTGCCTGGTTATCGGATAGGATGGAGGAGATTAGAAAAGCATGCTCTGGTCTTACAACCAGATCGCCTGATGGGGGCCGGTACTGGTAAACGACATTCCCATTGAGATCAAGGATTTTGGTGATCGCCACGGGAGGGATGCGCCGGCCACCGTTAGCAAAAACACCGAAAGCGCCAGTCACCTCAAGTAGAGGCACCTCTCCCCCTCCCAATGTCAACGAGAGGCCATAATCATCCCTGTTGAGTGTCGTGATCCCAAGCCGTCTCGCCACAGCGATCAAGCCCTCCTCGGTTGAGGTGTCCGGATCATCATATATGCCGACATATTGCAGGGTCTTAACCGCAGGTATGTTGTAAGAGTTGGCTAACGCGGTGCGCACTGTCACCGGTCCATGGAAACGCTCGTCATAATTGACGGGTTTATAGGGGGGACGTGGATCATTGGGGTTGCCCGAAGGCGGAAACTCCGATGGCACATCCCAAATCAAGGT
>DASQQR010000218.1:0-3699 GCA_035643335.1 Anaerolineales bacterium | reverse complement strand
GCCAATCAAGTTGAGGTGATCCCTGATCAACATCAAGTCGCCGGGCTCGAATTCCGGATTTACCGCGCCGGCGGCATTGGTGATGATCAGGATCTTTATGCCCAAACGCGACAGCACCCGGATAGGCAGACCGATCTGGGCCATACTATAGCCTTCATAATAATGAATGCGGCCCTGCATGATCACCACCGGATGATCTTCGAGCTCCCCGATGACCAGGCGGCCGGCGTGGCCTTCGACCGTCGATACAGGCCAGGAAGGCAACTGGCTATAAGAGAACTTGACTGGCTCGTCCAAGGATTCGGCCAAGGAGCCCAGCCCAGAGCCCAGGATGATACCCGTACGTGGCTGGATCTTCACCTGCTCCCGAATCAAACCAGTAATCCGGTCGATTTCTTCAAGTGCAAAGTAGTCGCTCATGAAAAGCTTCGTCAAGAGGTAATTGCTGCTCGCAAAAATGGAGTTGTAGCAAATAGAGCTGCTGCAATTCGAGGTCAGCCAGAAAGGTCGCCGTCCTGGGCTACCGCCTCCAACCTTCGCAGCAACGCCTGCGTGGAAAGCGGGTTGCTGTGGCCGAGCAAAGCCTGAATCTCGGCCAGAGGCCGGCCACTGCGAGACAAACGCAGCGCGGCTGTGTGGCGAACCACCCGGGGTGAGAGATCAGTCGGGGGTTCGGTGGCTTTGCCCCAATATCTCAAGATCTGCCAGATGCCTTGCCGGCTGATGCGGCCACCCATTTGGCTTATAAACAAAGCTTGCTCATCTTGCTGAGGGTTAAGATCTCGCCGACCCTCTTCGAGATATCGTTTCAACGGTTCGGTGGCCTGCCCCAAAGGCAGCCAGACATCCCTCCCGTCCTCGGTCGTCAAATGCAGTTTCCCCGCGCTCAGGTCAAGATCGGAGAGGTTTAAGGCCACCAGGGTACCTACACTTAAGCCAGTTTCCAGGAGCAGCGTTAATATAGACTCGTCGCGACGAGCACGCAAACGCTGGGATTTCTCAATTGCGGCCCAAAGGAGGTTAATTTGAGTTACCGTTAAGGTGGTCGGGCTCCTGGATGGCTTAACAGATTGAAGGGCGTCGTCGATGAGGTGGCCATTCGTATCAAGAATCTCCTTTTCAAGCACCCCTGCATGTTGGAGATAGACGGTAAACCGGCGCAGCGTCGCCAGGCGGCGGATGAGCGTACTATGTCGCCGGCCATTCTTGCGCTCGGCATCCAGGAAATCGGCCACCTGTTTTGTGTTTAAGTCAGTTAGTTTTGGTGAACGATTCAGTTTATCTCGCAGGTAATCCAAGAAAACCCGCATATCGCTGCCATACGCCATTCTGGTACTTTCAGAATAGTCTGGCTGTGCATCAAGACTAGCCAAGAATGCGTTTACATGTACCTCCACGGGTGCTGACTCCTTTACGTTAGGCCGCTTAAACAAAGCCATAGATTAGTTAACATTGGGCGCGACAATATCGTCCCACCCAACGCGACGAGCAATATTATATCATAGGGGATCTCCGGAATTCCGGCATTCCCCCGCGATATCCTCTCAAGTGGGTCGCATCACGTCGCGGAAAGCCAGGACAGTCTTTTCCACGGCGGCATCGCCGATCCCGTAGTGCGTCACCAGCCGGAAACTGCAGGGCCCAATGACGTGCACGCGCACCCCATCCGCTGACAGGCGTTCTCCGATTTGGCGCGCGTCCGACCTTGAAGCCTCCGCGAGGGACAAGAACACCATATTGGTCTTTGGCATTCCGTATACCAGAGCGAGATCGGGGATACTCGCTAAGCCTTCAGCCAACCGGCGCGCCAGACGGTGGTCTTCCTCCAGGCGGCCAACCATCGTCTGCAGCGCCACGATCCCAGCTGCTGCCAGGATTCCCGCCTGGCGCATCCCGCCACCCAGCTGCTTGCGCATACGTTGCGCACGATGGATAAAATCTGCAGAACCACATAAGACGGATCCGACCGGCGCGCTCAAGCCCTTGCTCAGGCAGAAAGTCACAGAATCTGCGGGTGCCGCCAGGTCAGCAGCCTCGAGGCCCAACGCCACGGCGGCATTGAAAATCCGGGCCCCGTCCAGGTGCAAGCGCAGCCCATGGTGGCGGGCGATATCGCCAACCGCCTGGGTATATTCAGCGGTGAGAGGGGTCCCTCCGCAACGGTTGTGGGTGTTTTCCAAGGCGATCAGGCGGGTGACCGGTTGGTGAGGGTTATCCGGGCGGATGGCAGCGGTAATGTCGTCCAAATTAAGCGTTCCATCGGCCTGGTTGGCAATCTGGTAGGAGTGCACGCCCCCCAAAGCGGCGATACCCGCGGCCTCCGACGTAAAAGTATGCGCTTTGTCCCCCAAAATGATCTCGTCACCACGACCGCAGTGAGCCAGCAGCGCCGCCAGGTTACCCATGGTCCCGGAAGGCACGAAAAGGCCGGCCTCCTTTCCCATTCTCTCAGCCGCCATCACCTGTAAACGGTTTACGGTCGGATCCTCCCCATAAACGTCATCACCGACCGGCGCGTCCGCCATGGCGGCTCGCATTTCCGGGGTAGGCTTTGTAACCGTGTCCGAGCGCAAATCTATGATCTCCATGAATGCTCCTATTGTAACTTCTCAATAAGAAGGGGTGGGTGTTTGTTGGAGCGGGCTCCGCGACTGACCAGAAAAGGGCCTTTTCAACTATACTCCCCTTCTCAGCTGGTCAAGAACCTGCTCCAGCTCCTCTGGCAGCGGGGCTTCGAACCTGGTTGGCCTGGATTCCCCAGGCAAACGGATCACCAGGCGGGCGGCGTGGAGGAATTGCCTGCGGAGGGGCAGGCTCGGTTGATGCCGCCCGTAGACTGTGTCACCGACCACTGGACATCCCAGAAAAGACAAATGCACCCGAATTTGATGGGTGCGCCCGGTGACGGGATGCACCTCCAGGAGGGTATGCTGTGGAAAAGCCTGCTCAGTAAAGTATTCAGTCGTCGCCTGGCGTCCTTTTCCGATGGGTAGGACCGTCATCGTTTTGCGCTGTTGAGTGTCCCTACCAATGGCGGCCTCGATACGCCCGCGCGACGTGGGAGGCGCCCCATCTACCAGCGCCAGATAGGTCTTCTCGACCCGGCGAGCGCGAAACTGGTTTTGCAGCCAGCGGTGGGCCGTATCGTTCTTAGCCAGCAGGATCAGCCCGGAGGTGTTTTTGTCCAGGCGGTGCACGACACCAGGCCGCTTCTCCCCACCGACTCCCTCAATATCCGGAGAGTGGGCCAGAACTGCGTGCACCAACGTGCCCGATTGATGGCCCGCGGCCGGGTGAACCACCATCCCGGCTGGCTTGTTCACCACCAGGAGGTTCTGGTTTTCGAAAATCACGTCCAAAGGGATTGCCTCTGGAACGAGATCAGTTTCCTCAGGTGGTGGGACATGCACGTGGACGATTTCGCCCCCTTCCAACTTGTGGCCAGTTTTGCGCGCTGGCCGGCCGTTAATCGTAACCCGCTCTTCTTTGATCAGTGCCTGCAGGCGAGAGCGGGAATACTCCGGCAGACAGTTCACCAGGAATTTATCCAGACGTTGGGGCTCTTCTTCGGTGTAGTGGAAAATGACCTGGCGGTCACTCACCCCAGGTCTCCTTTGGAACCGAATCGGAATGCGAATCCGGGGGAGATTCTGGCTCAGAGGAATGCTCGGAAGCTTTTTCCTCCCGGTCCTTCCACCA
>DASQQR010000217.1:0-5352 GCA_035643335.1 Anaerolineales bacterium | reverse complement strand
GCTGCGCTCCTGTTCCCAAAATTGCCCGATGGTATAATTTGCCCCATGCCGACCCTTGTAGCTGTCGATATTGAAACCACTGGCCTCGATCCTCAAAAGGATGCTATTCTGGAGATCGGGGCAGTGCGTTTTAATGGGCGTCGTGTGGAAGCTGAATGGGAAAGCCTGATCAATCCGGGGCGGTCAATTCCCCCTTTTATTACCCAGCTGACAGGGATTACCAATCAGATGGTCGCGCAGGCGCCAATGCTGCGAGACGTCTTTCCTGACCTGAAATATTTCGTGGGCGATGCGCCCGTTGTCGGCCACAATGTGCGTTTCGACCTGTCTTTCCTGCGCAGAAAGGGGGCCTTCGAACTCAACGATGCTGTTGATACCTATGAGATGGCCGCCATTTTACTGCCCAGCGCCGAGCGCTACAACTTGGGAGCGCTGGCCCAGGCCCTGGCCGTTCCCCTGCCCGCCACCCACCGCGCCCTCGATGATGCCCTCGTGACCCACGGTATTTACTTGCGCTTGCATGATATCGCTCTGGATTTACCCATTGATCTTCTGGCCGAAATCGTGCGCATGAGCGAGCCTCTGGAATGGGGCGGTTCTTGGGCGTTCCGCGAGGCTTTGCGCCAGCGATCCAGGGAGACTGTGCGCGCCCGCCAAGCGCCTCAAACCTATTACGGACCCTTGTTCGTTGAACGCTCGCAGCGTTCTCTTTCTCCCTTGCGCCCGAACGCGGAGCTCTTCGCCCTTGATGAAGAAGAGGTGGCCTCGGTTTTAGAACATGGCGGTGCCTTTTCGCGGCATTTTCCTTATTTCGAACACCGCCCCCAACAAGTCGAGATGCTCCGGGCGATTACTCAGGCTCTCTCCCAGAGCCGGCACCTGATGGTCGAAGCCAGCACTGGCGTTGGCAAATCGATTGCCTATCTAATCCCCGCAGCCTTGTGGGCGCTGCAAAATAACACCCGCGTGGTGGTGTCTACCAACACCATCAACCTGCAGGATCAGCTCATCAACAAAGATATCCCTGACGTTCGTGAGGCTTTGGGCATAGATTTGCGCGCCACCATCCTCAAAGGACGCTCCAATTACCTGTGCCCGAGGCGGCTGGAGATCTTCCGTCGCCGGGGACCTCAGTCTGCCGACGAGGTAAGAATCCTCGCCAAGATAATGACCTGGCTGCGTGATTCGGGCACGGGCGATCGCGGGGATATCAATCTCAATGGACCTGTAGAGCGTGAGATCTGGACCCGGATCTCGGCGGAGGACGAGGGCTGCACATCCGAAAACTGCTTGCAGCGCACTGGTGGGGCTTGCCCCTTTTACCGTGCCCGGCAGGCTGCCCAGAGTGCCCATATTTTGATTGTCAACCACGCCTTGCTCCTCGCAGACGTGGCCACCGGCAACCGTGTCTTACCGGAATATGACTACCTGATCGTCGATGAAGCTCACCATTTGGAAGAAGCGACTACCAGTGCGCTTAGCTTCCGGGTCACCCAATACGAGGCAGAACGGCTGCTGCGTGAACTCGGCGGCCCCAAAGCTGGAGTCTTAGGCTGGTGCCTTGGGACCCTTGAGGGTGTGCTCTCCCCTTCCGATTTTGCGGCCTTCAACCAAATTGTCCAACAGGCCACGGACCTGGCTTTCCGCTTTGAAAACCAGGTGCGCCAGTTCTTTATTACGATTAATGACTTCCTCTTGGAACAACGCGATGGCAGGCCGGTTGGTACTTACGCTCACCAGGAACGTATTTTGCCCGCCACGCGGACGCAACCGGCCTGGGAAGCGGTCGAGATCGTCTGGGATGATGCCCAACAAGCTCTCCATGCCCTTTTGGAGGATATGGCGCAGCTGGCGGAGGTCATGGCTAAGTTGCTCGAATCGCTTCCCGAAGAAGGCCTCGATCTGTATACTCAGTTGACCGACCTCTATCGCCGGATGAAAGAAGTCCAGGACAACCTGAACGCCCTGGTTTTCGAACCTGATGAGGGCCAAATTTATTGGGCGGAGATCCAGCCGGACGGGCGTAAGTTGTCTCTGCATGCTGCGCCACTGCACATCGGACCTCTGATGGAACGCTATCTTTGGTACGAGAAATCCGCGGTCATCCTGACCTCCGCAACGCTCACTGCGGCTGGTGAATTCGACTACCTGCGCGGAAGACTATATGCCAGAGACGCCTATGAGCTGGCCCTGGGCTCTCCCTTTGATTACGAAAGTGCCGCGCTCCTGTATGTTCCCAATGATATCCCTGAGCCGGGCGACCGCCACGGATTCCAACGCGCCCTCAACCAGAGTCTGATCCGTTTGTGCCAGGTTACCGGGGGACGGGCCCTTGTGCTGTTCACATCTTATGCTCAATTGCGCACCACCTCCCAGGCCATCGCTCCCGCCTTAGCTGAACACGATATCCAGGTCTATGAACAGGGTGAAGGTGCCTCCCCGCACGCCCTGCTGGAATCCTTTCGCATTGCGGACAAAGCCGTGCTGCTGGGCACGCGGGCATTCTGGGAGGGGGTAGACGTCCCCGGCGAAGCTCTCTCAGTGCTGGTCATTGTCAAACTTCCCTTCGACGTGCCATCGGACCCGATCATTGCGTCCCGTTCCGAGACTTTCGAAGACCCTTTTTACCAATATGCCCTGCCTGAGGCTATTCTGCGCTTCCGCCAGGGGTTTGGACGCTTGATCAGGACCCAATACGACCGCGGCGTTGTGGCCATCCTCGACCGGCGCGTGCTGACCAAGCGCTATGGGCGCGCGTTCATCGATTCATTACCGCCTTGCAGTGTTCAGGTTGGCCCCCTGGCCAACCTCCCTAAGGCCGCGGGGCGCTGGCTAAACCTTTAGGGTCTCTTGTTACTGGTCCATATATCGGATATCGATATTGCCGATTGCCTGGCCTACTTGCAGATCGACGTGCTGTGGCGCGGTAGTGAAACCGGGCGAAGTGAAAACGCCATTCTGTTCCACAAAATCGCTTGGGACATTGGTGCTGGCCAGGCCGGTATTGGATTCGATTCGCAGTGCCGTACCTTTAGGTACTTGGATAACAGTCTGGCCAATGGCGCCTTCTACCTTGCCCTCAAAATCACCTTCGCTCGGTAAAATCACCGTCGTCTGGCCCACGCCCAGATTGACGTCCAATGCGCTGATATCCAGGTTAGTAAGGTCGACCAGCGATTGCCCGGCTCCCAGGCTGGTGTTCAAGTCAATCGGGATAGCAGGAGTCAGCGCCAAATCCCAGGCCCACTGTCCTTGACTCCCCCTGGGGACAGAAAGGAAAACACCGCCGGTCCCGCGCAGTGTGAAAACCGCAGTTCCTCCGGACATGGAATAGTCGCTGATCACTCTTTCCTGGCCGACTCGGCCTACTGTCCCTTCCACCAGGCCATCAGGCCCCCGCAAGGCAGTTATTCTTAAAGAGCCCGCTGCTGGCTCAATGGTCACACTGGCAGACGTAGCGCCGTCGATCGCTTGAGTGATCTGTTCGCTGTTCAGAACCTGGCCGGTTTCAAAGCGGACACCGTACAGCCACAGCGCCCCGGCCAGGACCGCCAAGACCAGGATCAGGCCGGCCAGGGAGAGTAAAGGTGAGCGCCGGCCGATCACGATATCCAGGCCAATCGCGACGAGAAGGACAGGCCACAAACGGAGAACTACCTCCCAGACGTTGACAGCCAGCAAGCCGTAGTTCGCCAGCAGAAACACGATGCCCAGCCCGATGAGGAAGACCGGTCCAACCAGGCCCTGGCGGCGCAGGATGCCGTCCAGGCCTAAAGCGATTAATAGGACTGGCCACAGCTGTAGAACTGTATCCCAGACATTGCCGGTCAAAACCCCGATATTATTCAGTAAGAAGACTACGCCCAGAATGATTAATACCACCGGGAAAAAGATGCTTCCTCGGAATCGTCTTCTTTCTTCCATCTCGTTCTCCTCTCTATGCAGGTCAAAAACCTATTATCGCCGCGCGGCGAAAGCTCGGGCCACGAAAAAAAGCCCGATCACGATCAGAATTAATGGCCACACATAGTTAATCAGTGGCGTCAGCGCCGCGGTGATCAGTAATCCCATCGCCAGAAGAACCGCGGCGGGAATATACGCCCACCGCATTTGAGACTGCGGTTGGCCCGGCTGTCCCGGCAGGATGGCTAGTAAGGCGAAAGTCAAGCCCAGGCCGATGAAAAAAACTCCCCCTGTTTCAAACCCTCTCACGGTTGTCTCCAGCAGAACGACCGCCACCAGGGTCAACATAACGCCCGCCGGGATGATCGCCCACCAATTGGCGCGGTTTGAAAAGTAGACCAGCAGAAAGCTCAAGCCAATGCCACCCAGGACGATCACGCCTCCCCAATCTCCTGTGCCTTGAGGGATGGCATAGTCCAGGAAGATCAATACCCCGATAGCCAGCAGAACCATCCCTGGGATCAGTGCCCACCAATTCTCGCGATTGGACACGAACGCGGACAAGAACGCGATCCCGCCAAGCGCAAAGAGAACCGCCCACAGAAGTGTACCGGTGGTTATATATCCCAGGTTTTCCAGCAGAAAGATTACGCCCCCCACAATCAACAATAATCCCCAAAGGATTCGTGAAGTGATTACTCTCATCGTTTGCATTCTCCTCTCTCGTATGCCTTCGACTTGCCCTCTCAAGTAGAACCGGGATCTGGGTTCCTCGGAACGATCAGCCCGATCTTTCATCCTCCTTCCAGGCGTGACCCAGCGCAGCCTCGATCAACTCCCGCTTCAGCGACCACAGGCGATTCGTGAGTGACACGTGATAGATGTGCGGGTTGATCAAACGCTTGACACCCGCGTCCAGACGGTCGACATCCGCTTTCCGCCGCTCGCGCATCGCCTCAATCGAAGGAAGATCATAGACCAACTCGCCTTCGTCCAGGATATCTACGAGAAGCGGCTCGATCTCTTTAATTTCCGCCTGAGCTAGCGAACGGTGCTTGGTGTTCTCAGACGGGTGGTGTAATGAAATCGTGTCCATCTTCTGCAAGTCTTCATCGTCGAGGCTGAGCAAGTCCGCTGTAGCGCTGCCCCTGCGATCATATATTCTCCAAACCAATTTGTGGCCTGGGTTCGGAGTCTTGTCCGGCGATTCAGACACTTTTATCGCCGGAACCCATTTTCCCTCGTCGCAAACAGCTACCAGTTTGTAGACCCCGCCCAGAGCCGGCTCGCCCCAGGAGGTGATCAAGCGGGTTCCAACCCCATAGGACAGACGATCAATCACCTTGTCCGCCTCCATCCCGTAGAGCGGCGCTTCCTTCTGGATCTGGTTGAGGATCTGCATGATCGTGAGCTCGTCCAGATTATTCGACAGTACGATGGTGGTTTCTG
>DASQQR010000216.1:0-3127 GCA_035643335.1 Anaerolineales bacterium | reverse complement strand
GCGAAATAATAGAGTTGCGCGCCGGGTGCCACACCGATCTGCTTGCCAACCAGGATGCTTGCGACGGAAGACCCATGGGCTTCGTAAGGTATGCCCTCAAAATCACTGAGTTCTTCGTAATGGGCGAGTTGGTCCCGGTATTCAACATGATCGGTGCGGATGTGCCCATCAATGATGGCCACACTGATCCCCTTACCGGTGATGCCCTGGCTGTGCAGGCGTCGCACACCGAGCCCCGGATCTTTAGCCCTGGTCATGACCATTCTATTCCATCCGCCATAAGCCAAAACCACAAGAACGAGGAGCAGGCCCGCGCTGATCCAAATAAGTGATTTTGATCGCTTTTTCATCGTCATTCTCCTAACTTATGCCATGCATTACTTCGCATTTATGCATTGCTCCGCACTTAAGCATAGGAAAAAATCACCCGGCGTTTAACCGCCGGGTGGGGAGGTTTTAATTGGGTCGGATGGGTAGTTTTTTAACTGGTCAGCCGACCAGGTCTTTTGCCAGGCCAGGACCACGGCTTGCATACGGCCGGTGCCCCCCTATCTCTCCGGCCCGTCTCCGGCTTATTCAAGGTTTCCAAACCAGCGAGAGGCGGGTGCCCTGGCCAATCTCGCTATGAATGTCCAACTCGGCGCCCACGTCTTGGGCGCGTTCCTCCATGATGCCCAGGCCCAAATGATCCGGAGGAACTTGTGAAGGATCGAAGCCCTGGCCATCATCGGAGATGAGCAGTTCCACGCCCTGGTTTTCACAGGTGACTTGCAAGAGAACCTGTCTGGCATGGGCATGCTTGGCGACGTTGTTCAAGGCCTCCTGGGTGATGCGATACAGGGCAATTTTGACCTGCGGCGGAACTTCACACTGCCCCTCTACGACCAGGCGCACTGGAATGCGGGCGCGGCCCTGGAAGGCATCGGCCAAATGTCGCAACAGTTCACGCAACTCGGCCTCTTCCAAAGTCGCCGGGCGCAGCTCCAGGAGAAGAGTGCGCATTTCTGCCAGGGCGCCGCGGGTCAGCTGGCGTAGCTCCTCCAGGCGCTTGCGCCCCTCCTCGGGCTGGGACTCCCACAGCCGGGGGATGACCTCAGCGATCAGGCTGGAGGAGAACAAGGTCTGGGTCACCGCGTCGTGCAGATCCCGAGCCAGCCGACTGCGTTCCGCCACCACCGCGCTCTGCTCGACCTGTTCGCGCAAACGGGCATTTTCAATGGCGAGCGCCACCTGGTCTCCCAAGGCCATTCCCAACCCAATGTCCTCCTCGGTGAATTCACGCGGTTGGGGATAGTACAGCGCCAAGGCGCCATAGAGTTCGTCCTTAATCACCAGCGGAACGATAAGATAGGCCCGGTAATGGCCCTGCACGATCGCCTTCCAGCGCGCTAACATTGGATCCGGATGGTCTCCGCCAGCGGGCAAATCGGTGCTCACCTGCTTCTCCAGATCCGTCACCGTGTAGGCTTTGCGCTCGATGAGCGCCGGGATGACCGCTTCGGGATACGCGGGCCGCTTGCCGAGCTGCACCAACTCCTCTGGGGCGCCACTGGCTGCGTCTACGAGGATAGTCCCCTCGTCTTCAAACGCCCGGTAAATCACCGCTGCGCTGGCTCCTAAGAGGGTCCTGGCCCGGAGCACAATATAGTTCAGTATGTCTTCAAAACTGCGGATGGAATTCAACACTCGCAGGATATCGCGCAGCTCCTCCGCCACCTGGCGACGCCGTTCGATCTCCCGGGTGCGTTCCTCGACACGCTGTTCAAGGAAGTGCTGCGCCATGACCCGTTCGGTGATGTCGGTGATGAAACCTTCTAACTTGAAGGCCTCCCCATGAGAGAGGTACACCGCCCGTCCCTGCTCCCAGACCCATTTCTCGTCACCATGCGCGGTAGTGATGCGATAGGTAAGTTCGAAGGGACGGCGTCCGGCAACTGCCTGCTGGACCTCCTTCCACACCTTCTCCCGGTCCTCGGGATGAATTAAGTCTCCATAGTCGATCTCTGCGCCGTTCATTAAGGCTCCCGGTGGGTAACCGGTCAGGTCGAGGCTGCCCTGACTGACGAATTCCATGGGCCAACCGGGCTCATTGCGGCAGCGGTAGGCCATGCCGGGGAGGTTGCTCATCAAGGTCTGCAGGGCGCGCTGGGTCTCGTGCAGCTGCTCCTCGGCATGTTTACGCTGGGTAATGTCCCGGATCACGGTGATGACGCGGATGACTTCGCCAGCCTCGAGGATTGGAAACTTGCGCGTTTCGGTGACAATCTCCCGGTCCGCGAGATGAGTGCGCTCTTCGGTGATCATGCTCCCCCCACTTTCGAACACCTGGCGATACTCTTCCCGAATCTGCTCTGATAAGAACTCAAATGTCTCGAAGAGCTCCCGGCCGATCACGCCGACCGGCAGGCCCAACTCCCGGCACCAATCCGCGAAAGCACGGTTGTGCAGGATGATGCGCAAATCGCGGTCGACAACGTGGATGGCATCGCGCAGTGCGTCAATGGTGCTGTGGTACTGGTGTTCGGAGGCAGCGAGCGCTTGCTCGACCAGTTTGCGTTCTGTAATGTCGGTGTGTGAACCCACCATGCGATAGGGTTCGCCGTCCGCATCGCGGACAGCGACGCCGCGGGCCAGGATCCAGCGGTAGCTGCTGTCCCTGTGGCGCAAACGGTGCTCGAGCTGGTATTGATCGTTCTCCCCTGAGAGGTAGGCCTGGATGGCTTGCAAGGATCTGTCGAGGTCTTCCGGATGTACATGTTCTCGCCAAGTCTCGAATCGATCGGGCAGTTCGTCCGCGCTGTAACCAAGCATGCTCTTCCAGCGAGGTGAATAGTAGACCTCACCAGTTCTGAGATCCCAATCCCAAATGCCGTCATTGGTAGCACGCATAACCAGGGAGAGGCGTTCCTCCCGCTGGCGCAAGGTCGCAGCGGTGGCCTCAAGTCTCTGAACGGCGGCGACGCGTTCGGTGGCGTCCACAGCGACGTTGAGGATGCCGGCCACTTGCCCATCGGTTAACAAGGGTGCCAGGACAATATCCCAATAGGAAACCGAACCGGCTATTTCCAGGCGCACAGCTTCCTGCCGGATGGTCTCGCCCTGCAGGACGCGCTCGAAGAGCGGCCGG
>DASQQR010000215.1:0-6101 GCA_035643335.1 Anaerolineales bacterium | reverse complement strand
CAATTTCGAAAAGAGGAATGGTCGCCGTATGTGGCGGGGATACTGCTGGGCGTCGTCGGGGTGTTGGCGGTGCTGCTCAGCGATAGCCTGTTGGGGGCATCGGGGGCGTTTGAGAATCTGGCCGGGTTGGTGGGGAAAGCCATCGCCCCCAAGCTGTTCGACAACATGTACTTCAACTTCATCATGCCGCCGGGCATCACCTGGGGGGTGGTGCTGCTGGTAGGGGTGTTCTTCGGCGGCATGCTGGGAGCCTGGTCGAGCGGCAAACTGAAGGTGCGCTGGAACGACGACCTTCAATGGCAGCGAGTGCTGGGCCCCAGCGTTTGGAAACGGGCCTTGATCGCATTCGGGGGCGCCATCATCCTGGAATACGGCGCCGGGATCGCGGGGGGCTGCACCAGCGGCCTGGCCATCTCGGGCGGCATGCTGCTGGCGCCTGCGGCCTTTATCTTCATCGGCGGGATGTTCTTCTCGGGCATCATCACCACCCTGCTGGTTTACGGAAAGAGGTATTAAAACATGTCGAACCACATCCTCGCGTTATTCCTGGGCGTTTTCTTTGGGCTGGCGCTGAACAAGGCCGGGCTGACCAAGTATCACAAGATCGTCAACGTCTTCCGGCTGAGCGACCTGGCGGTGTTGAAATTCATGATGACGGCTTTGGTGGTGGCGATGAGCGGTCTGTACGTCTTGCGCGGCGCCGGGCTGATCACCTTCCCGAGCGTGCCAGCCACCTACATTGCCGGGAACCTGGTGGGCGGGTTGATCTTCGGGGCCGGCATGGCTCTGAGCGGTTACTGACCGGGCACGTGCGCCGCCGGTGGCGGCGAAGGCAAACTTGATTACATCATCCCCGGTTTCCTCGGCTTTTTGGTTGGCGCGGCGATCTTCGGACTGACCTACCAACAGGTATTCCCGCAGATCTCGGCGCTGGCGAACCTCGGCAGTACGGTCATCCCCGACCTGTGGAACCTGAACCCTTACCTGGTGGTGCTGCTGTTCGGGTTGATTAGTGTATTGTTGTTCTACCTGATCGACCGGGCGGGATTTCATCGGGAGGTTGAGGGTTAGAGGCGTTGGAACGTTTGAACGTTGGAAAGTTGGAGGACTGGAAGATTGGAAGGTTGGAGGTTGGAAGGTTGGAAGGTTGAAAACACCTGCACCTCGGTCGGGAGACCTGGGGGATCAGGGAGGCTGGGCCTGCCCCTCGGTCGGGAGACCTCGGGGGATCGGGGAGGCTGGGCCTGCCCCTCGGTCGGGAGACCTCGGGAGATCAGGGAAAAGGAATAATTTATGAGCCATTCTGTCATATCACGCCGCGACTTTCTCAAACTTGGCAGCGCTTCCGTAGGTGCGCTGGCGCTGGGGAAGTTCATCCCGCCGGCGGTGGCCAGGGCAGCTCAGGAAGTGGGCAGTCTGGACGCCAACGGGGATGGGTATATCCCGACGTTGTGCGAGATGTGCGTGTGGCGCTGCGGGGTGCTGGCCAAAGTGGAAGAAGGGCGGGTAGTGAAACTGGAAGGCAACCCGGAGCACCCGCATTCCAAGGGCAAGCTGTGCGCACGCGGCCAATCCGGCCTGATGAACACCTACGACCCCGACCGGGTGCTGACCCCGTTGGTGCGGGTGGGAAAGCGCGGCGAGGGCAAATTCCGCAAGGCCTCGTGGGACGAGGCGCTGGACATCGTGGCGGACAATATGCTCAAGATCAAGAACCAGTACGGCCCGGAGGCGATGGTTTTCTCGTCAACCCATAACCTGTCGCAGGTGCAATTCGAAAACCTGCTGAACGGCTTCGGCTCGCCCAACTACGGCACGCAGCGCAGTCTGTGCTTCAACGCCATGGTAACCGCCTTTCTGCTGACCTATGGCGTGGAAGAGCCGGCACGCAATTACGATGAGGTCGAATTCATCTTGCTGGTGGGTAGAAACCTGCTGGAGGCCATCTCGACCTCCGAGACCTCGGAACTGGTCGAGGCGGTCTCGCGGGGGGCCAAGCTGGTTTACCTGGACCCGCGCTACACCAAGACGGCGTCCAAAGCGGCTGAGTGGATCCCGATCCGGCCCGGCACCGACGCAGCCTTTCTGCTGGCCATGATCAACGTGATCCGCACGGAGGAACTGGCCGACTGCGAGTTCGTGCAAAAATACGTCAACGGTTGCGACGACCTGCCAACCGTGATGCAGAAATACACGCCGGAATGGGCGGAGAGCAAGACAGGCGTGCCTGCGGATACGATCCGCCGGATCGCCCGCGAATACGCGGCGGCGGGCAAAAACGCCCTGGCCCACCCCGGTTGGCGGACATCGAATTTCGTGAACTCCTTCCAAACCGAACGGGCGATCGCAACGCTGAACGCCATGAGCGGCAACGTGTTGACGCCGGGCGGGTGCCTGGCGGCGGAGAGCCCAGAGGCCAGCGGCATCACTTTGGGCAAACCCCCGCAGCCGCCTTACCCGCGAGTTTCGGCGCTGCGCCTGGACGGGGTGCCGTGGAAGTACCCGTTGGTGCCCCTGAAGTTGGGTGTGTTTCAAGAATTACGAGATGCCATCTTGAGCGGCGAACCCTACCAGGCGCACGGATGGTTCATCTCGCGCCAGAACCCGGTGCTGTCACTGCCCGACCGGGAGCGCACCTTGCAAGCGATGGGCAAAATGGATTTCATCGTGGACATCGACATCCTGCTCAACGACACGGCCTGGTTCGCCGACGTGGTGCTCCCGGAAGCGTCTTACCTGGAGCGCTACGATCCTGTGTCGGTGGTTGCAGGGAAGGTGTTCGTGCGGCAGCCGGTGATCGAGCCCCAAGGGGAGGGGCGTTCGGCCCTGTGGATCTACAAGCAACTTGGGGAGCGCCTGGGCCTGGGCGATTACTTCCAATACGAGGACGAGGAGGATTACCTGCGGCAGGAACTGGCTCCGTTGGGGACGAACCTGGATGAAATCCGGCTCAAGGGTTTCGTCGAGCCCGAGACAACGCAAGAAAACGACGGAGAGATCACCTTCAACACGCCCAGCGGCAAGATCGAAGTATATTCACCGACCCTCGAGAACGCCGGGTTCCCAGCGTGGCCAACCTGGGAAGAACCGCCGGCGCCCAAACCAGGTGAGTTCTACCTGCTGAGCGGCAAAGTGGGCCAGCACACCCAGTTCGGCACGCAAAACAACCTGCTGCTGCACAAATACGAGGACAAACCGCGCATCTGGATTCACCCACAGGTCGCCAACCAACGCGGTATCCAGACCGACGAGGTGGTCAAAGTGACCAGCCCGGCCGGTGAAGTCATGGTGCAGGCTTTGGTGACCGAGGCCATCCGCCCGGACTGCGTGTACATGACACCCGGTTACGGGCACCTGTCGAAGGGCCTGCGCACGGCGTACGGCGACGGGGCGAGCGACTCTGTATTACACGTGACGTACACGGATCCGATCAGCGGCGGGCAGGCGTTGAGCCAGACGTTTGTGAAGGTGGAGAAGGCGTAGCGGAGATGAGGTATGGCAGCTAAGAAACGATATGGTTTCGTAATCGACGTGGCGCGGTGCATCGATTGCCGGGCCTGCCTGGTGGCTTGCAGCGTGGAGAACAACGTGCCGATGAACCACACCCGGATCTGGGTCAAAGACCTGGGGGTGCAAGGTGAATTCCCCGATCTGCAACGCAGCTTCGTGCCCTATAACTGCATGCACTGCGACAACCCGCCGTGCATCGAGGTGTGCGTGAGCGGAGCGACCTACAAGGACGCGGATACGGGCCTGGTGCTGGTCGACCAGGAGGCATGTATCGGCTGCGGTTACTGCGTGGAAGCCTGCCCGTATGACGCACGCTACCTGGACGAGAAGCGGGGCGTGGTAGACAAGTGCACGGGCTGCATCCAGCGGGTCGAAATCGGCCAGCAGCCGGCCTGCGTGGCGACCTGCCTGGGCGGGGCCCGCATGTTCGGCGACCTGAACGACCCGCAATCGGAGGTATCCATGGCCTTGAAAGACGCGAGCAGCGTGCAGCGCCTGGATTACGAGAAGAACGGCTACGACACGGGCCCGAATATTTATTACCTCAATGCAGGCCTGTTGGAGTCGAGCCTGCTGCCACGTGACCCACGCTACACGCTGGCTGAGGAGGGCTGGAAAAAAGTGCTGGTACCGGCGATCTTCGCCGGGATCGGGGCATCGTTCCTGGTGCAGGCGACATACTTCACCAAGCAGCTGGTGGAGGGTGAGAAGGAATTCGAGGAATAGGAGACAGATTATGAGCCTGAAGAACATCTCTCTCGAAGAACGGCGGCGGCTGCGCCAGAAAACCTACAAGAAGCACAACCTGGCCAACATCCTGACACACTGGTTCAACGTGGCGATGTGGTTCCTGCTGCTGCCGACAGGAATGGCGATCATCTCTTCGCCGCGGTTGGGCCTGACGCCGGAATGGTGGCAGGCGGCGTTTCGCAATATCTTCGGCGGCACGGCCAACCTGATCCGCTTCCATTACACGCTGGGGCTGGCCTGGACCTTCGTGCTGGCCTTCAACATCCTGCTGGGTTTCCGGCGCTATTTCGTGCCCTTCGCGGCGCACCGCATGCTGCTGGACCGGGATGACATCGAGTGGTTGAAGACCAAGCCGCTGCAGATGCTAGGCTTTTTCAAAGACAAGGAGCTGCCGCCCCAGGATGCCTACAACGCAGGGCAGAAACTGTACATGTACGTGGTGATCCTGGGCACGGTGGGGATCGTGGCCAGCGGCATCGTGATGACGTTCAACACGATCTTCCCGCCGTTCTTGAAGCAGGTGGCGCAACCGGTGCACTGGCTGTCGGTGTTCTCGATCGTAGCCGGGCTGATCATCCACGTGTACATGGGAGCGGTGTTCCCGGAGGAGAAGGAAGCGTTCTTCTCGATGTTCAGCGGCAAGGTGTCGGCGTGGTACGCAATGGCACACCATACTAAGTGGTACTGGGAGAAGGTGCAGGAGGAGCTGGCGTGGGAGGAGCGGGTAGAGAAGCAGCTGGCTGAAGAAGACCACGCCGGGCAGGCCGCAGCAGCGGCGGATTAGAAGGCAAACCGTTACTGCTCAGCCGGCCTTTGAATGGGACGCTGACGAGCGCGGAAAAACGCGGAAGGATTTGAAGAGTCCACCTTATGAGCGGCAATACATTAAAAATCGAGAGCCGCGAGACGGGCCGGGCTGAGTGTCGCTTACTCAGCCCGGCCGAATTTTATCTGGGCTGTCCGATCATTGGTACTGGGATATTCGGTTGGTAAGGTGCCGTTGCGGTTAAAGGTTCAAAGGTTGAAGGTTGAAAGTTGGAGGGTGGAAGCGTTTGAACCCTTCGCCTCTCTCGGGGCAGGCTGTTTGCACGTCGGAACGTTTGAACGTTAGAATCGACCACCAGGGATGCGCCGCGGACGATGCAAGATGCAGGGTGGGGGATATAGGCTAGATCGCTGATTTTTGAGTAAAAAAAATTTAAAAAAGCTTTTTCGAGGAAGCAATGTTTTTGGGCCGTTTTGATTGGCCAAGAATGACTGTTTGTGAGTATCATTGTAAGTTATTGGAGTATGCTCCTGGTTAGTTGTTTGAGGAACAAATGGCGTTTGCAGAGGAACAAATGTCTTCGTTATGCAGGATAGAGGTTGCACAGACAGGGGATGAGGCGGGAGACCGTTCGATCGCCGGGTTAATTGTTTTGGAATAATTCAGGACAATCATCATTCAATTGCGCCTTTTTCGGACTGTGGGACACTCATTTGCGGCAGAAAAAGGGGGGTTGACATTTGTTCCTCAATTGATTTTTTGAATTTCCTTTTCGAGGAACAAAGGCTCTTCGGTTGAAGATTGAAGGTGGGAACGTGGAAACGTTGCGACCGGTAAGCTGTTCAGCGTTCATAAAAGTGTCCCTCCCGCGGTTGGTTACGATGATGCTGATAGGTTTAATAGCCAGGTAAATCTGTTCGCTTCCGCGGCCAATTATACACGATACCCCCCTTAAAACCGGCCAAAAAAAGGCAACAATTTTCTAACAGATTTGTTAGGCCGGGGAGTGCCCCAGTAGGGTCCGGAACTCACATTATAATAATCCGGACTTCGCCATGGAGACCCAGTCACATAT
>DASQQR010000214.1:0-11586 GCA_035643335.1 Anaerolineales bacterium | reverse complement strand
GCGCGCTTTGGTTAATGGCATGATCATGGTGGTCGTGGAACCGATTACGCAAACCGCGACGTTCACCACGGGCCAAACCGTAAGCTTGTATTCCTCGGCGAACCTGCGCCTGGGGCCAGGCACCAATTACGCCTCCCTTGGCACATTGGAGACGGGTGCCGCCGGCACCATCGTTAACGACTCTCACAGCCTGAATGGGGTGCTGGCCACCGGCTACAATTGGTGGAAGGTTGATTTTGGCGGTGGCTTGGTCGGTTGGATGAACGAGCAATCCCTGACCCCCCCAGCCACTTCCTCCATCCTGGATATGTTCTGGGGCCTCCGCTGACCTGGTCAGGTCGCAACTCGGAATCATAAGTCAGTCCTAAACCGCAGCCGCCTGGGACCCCACTCGCCGGGCGACTAACCTTTAAAATCCACTTCTCCAATCTTCCAGCCTTCCACGCTTCCACTCGCCATTCTCGCCCAACTCCATCCAATTTACCGATCTACCAATCCCTAATCTACCATTCTTCCAATCTTCCATCCTTCCGCTCCCTCCCTAGCCGAACTTCCAGGTCGCACCCTACCCGTTCGGCTGATGCCCGTATCGCGGATTCTGGCTATACTCTTTATATAAATAAATTGCGGCTCTCCTGTTTCTAACGGAAAAAAACACCCCGCTGAAAGCGGAAGACCCTGAATAACATAAGGAGCATACTATGACCTCTTCTCAATCCCCGACAGACAACCTTCTCACGCAGCTCTCAGACGCCATGGCGGCCGCTGTGGCGCGGGCCGGATCAGGCACCGTTCTGGTCGACGGCCGCCGCCGGATGCCGGCCAGCGGCATCGCATATGCCTCCGGGCAGATCCTGACCGCCAATCACGTCGTCGAGCGGGATGAAGATATATCGGTTACGTTGCCCGATGGCACCCAGGTGCCGGCTTCTGTCGCCGGCCGGGATTCTGGCAGCGACCTAGCCCTTTTGCAGATCAAAGGCGCCAAGGCGGCCGTGATCGAATCCGCTCCGGATGAAGCCCGGGTCGGGCAGCTTGTCCTGGCCCTGGGGCGGCCCTCCCCGGAAGGCATACAGGCCAGCCTGGGAGTGATCAGCGCCGTTGGTGGTCCGGTTCGCACGGGCCGGGGTGGTTTGCTGGAGCGCTACTTGCGCACGGATGCCATCCCCTACCCGGGTTTCTCAGGCGGGCCGTTGGTGGACACGGCTGGGCGCGTGGTCGGACTTAACACCTCCGGCCTGGCGCGGGGCGCCTCCTTGGTCATCCCCATCAGGCTGGCCGCGCAGATCGCGGAGACCCTGGCCAAACATGGACATATCCGCCGGGGCTTCCTGGGTGTACGGACCCAGCCGGTGGAGATCCCCTCGGCCCAGCAATCCGCCCTCAAACGCGAACAGGAAACCGGGTTGTTGCTGGTGGGCGTCGAAAAGGGTAGTCCGGCTGACCAGGGCGGCCTCATCGTCGGCGATATCATCGTCGCCCTGGCCGGCAAGCCTGTGGCCGATCCGGATGAGCTGCTCGCTAATTTGGTGGGCGACATCGTTGGAAAAGCCGCCCCGGTGGAAGTCCTGCGTGGCGGCCAGCCGCACACGCTCCAGGTTACAATTGGGGAGCGGAAATCATAAAGCGCGCCCCATTGCGGCCAATAATAGAGGGCCAAAGCAATTTGCTTTATGAAAGATGGGAAAAATGGTATCTGTGTTAGAACTTTCTTCGAATGTCGCTGATGCCTTGGCGGAGGTTGTACAGCGCGTCCAGCGCAGTTTGGTGGTCGTCCACAACGGGCGCTATGGCGCCGGCGCTGGGGTGGTCTGGCGCCTGGGCGGCTACATCGTCACCAATTACCACGTCGTGGCGCGCGGCGAGCTGCGGGTGACTCTCCCCGACGGACGCCAGACCGAAGCGCGTCTCGTCGCCCAGGAGCCCGAATGGGATCTGGCCCTGCTGCAAGTGGACCAGGCTGACCTTCCCGGGGTGTTGATCGCCGACTCGCGTGCTCTTCAGACCGGTCAAATCGTCATGGCGATCGGCCACCCTTGGGGCCAGCGTGGTGTCGTTACTGCCGGAATCGTCGGCGGCCAGGGAAAGGTGGAGACGCGCGGTCCGCGCAGCCGGCAAATCGCCTATACATCTGTCCCCGTAATTCGCACCGACGTGAGATTGGCTCCTGGCAATTCCGGTGGACCGCTCGTCAACGCGGTCGGTGCGGTCCTCGGCATCAACACGATGATCGTCGGCGGAGACCTGGGGGTGGCCATTCCCAGTCACATCGTGGATGGGTTCGTAGAGCGTTCTCTTGGGGACGGATCTGGGAGCCGTGAGGTCTCGGTGTGATCCGTGTGGCGCTGGTCGCTTCTGCCATGGCGCTGCGGACTGGCCTGCGTGCTCTGTTAGCCGCCAGTGAGGCCGTCGAGGTTGTCGCCGAGGTCCCTTCGTTAGACGATTTGGATCTCTTGCTGGCAGGGATTGACGTGCTGGTGCTCGCAGCCGACTCTTATTCCCCACCGGAACTGGTGCAGGCCACGGAAGGGTTGGAAGGTGTGGCCTTGCTGCTGCTCACTTCCTTTGAATCACAGGCAGCCCGGACGTTTTCCAGGCTGCCTGTGCGCGCCTGGGGCGTGCTGCCTGTGGAAGCCTCCCCAGATGAATTGTCGGCAGCCATCCAGGCTCTTCACCAGGGTCTGTTAGTTGGCGATCCAAATTTAATGGAACCTTTTTTGCCCATCGCCCCCGAATTGGCTGACTTTGAAACTGAAACGCTGGACGAACCCCTGACCGGGCGCGAAACAGAGGTGTTGCAGCTGCTCGCCCAGGGCCTGGCCAATAAGCAGATCGCTCTCTCCCTGGGGATCAGCGAGCATACCGTGAAGTTCCATGTCTCCTCGATCTATTCCAAGCTGGGCGCCAGCAACCGTACCGAGGCCGTCCGGCAGGGAATCCGCAAAGGGCTGGTCTTACTATAAAAATCCTGCCAGTGTGCCGAGGGGATGGGCCGGTAGTTGTACTGCCGGCCCATCCCCTCGGTGTATTATGAAACCTTTTTCTAGTGCCCGTGGCTCCCGGGTGCGTGCACGTGGCCGTGATCCATTTCTGCTTGGGTGGCGGGTCTCAAATCGTTGACCTGCACAGAAAAGTGCAGCTCTTTGCCCGCCAGGGGATGGTTGAAGTCCAGGCGCACCTTTTCCTCTCCAACTGATTCGATGCGAGCGTTCATCGTTTTCCCATTTTTATCTCGCACCTGCAGCTCTGTCCCCGGCTTCAAGGGGATTTCTCCGGGGAAATCTCCTTTTGGAACGTCGGCCTTGGCCTTCCGGTCAACATCTCCGTAACCATCCTGCGGCGATACCATGATATCTCTATGGTCGCCAACCTCCATACCATATAATTCGCGCTCCAGGCCTTTGATAATGTGCCCTTGTCCCTGGATGAACTTGATCGGCTCCCCATCTTCGGAAGAATCCACCACCTCGTCATCGACTTTAAGGGTGTAATCCAGATCTACCACAATTCCATCGGCTACTCTTAAGTTCTCTTTTTTGTCATTCATACTTTCCTCTTTTCACTAATATAATCAGGTTTTCCGCTTTCAGCGGGATGAGACCAGGGTTTGGTGGGTTGTGGGCGTGCGGAGCACGCCCACAACCCACCAAACCCTGCCTTTTTCCCGTTGGAAACGGGTGAGCCTATAATCAGAAGTTACGCCTGGGAGTGTGTGGGGGAGGCGGGCGCTGCCCGCCCGTCTCCCCCACACTCCTTTAATTGCCTAAGTCCTAACTGGAAAAAGGCCGGGCACGGGCCTTACATTCTATCACAGAACTTGAGTGAGCCTTTTGGGTAGCTGGGTGAGGAAGCCCTGATTCTTTTTTGGTAAACTATAGAGTGTCATGACTGGGAATTTATCCATCAATTGGACGAATGTCTTTTATTTTTTGCTGGCCTTGATGGGCATGGGGGTGATCATCTCCCTGGTCCTACTGGGATGGGTGGTTTGGCGCGTGAGGCGGATTAACTTGCCGCCCGGCGCCGATTTCTTTACCGCCCTGCGCGCGACGCCGTTGTCTGTGGTCATCTTATTGGACCTGCTTGATCTCAGCCTGGACATTTTCGGCGCGCCGTTTGCCTGGACCATATTAACCTATTTGGGGTTGAAACCGCTGCGCGGCGTCACGATTTTGGAGAGCCTCATACCCGGTACGCAGTTCATCCCGACCATGACGGTTGCCTGGGTTATTGCCCGTCAAATCAACCCTGATGTGCGGGTTCCATCCCGCTGAAAGACGGCATCCCTATTATCGAGACGGTGCCCGTGCGATTTTTTGATCGAAAGGAGAAAGGAACGATGGCAGTTAGATTTGCAGAGGCAGTTTGGAATGGGGGCTTGAGAGATGGCGAAGGGGTTATGCGCTTTGGTAGCGGTGCTTTCGAAGGCAACTACACGTTCGCTTCACGCTTTGAAGAGGGCCCCGGAACGAATCCCGAGGAGTTGATCGGCGCTGCCCTGGCGGGCTGTTTCTCGATGGCCTTGAGTGCCGATCTGGGCCGGGCTGGATACAATCCCAGGCGCATTGAGACCAAGGCGCGCGTCAGTCTGGAACAGGTCGATGGAAAGCCGACCATCGCCAGAATCCACCTGGAGACCCTGGGGGACGTGCCTGGAATTGAGCAACAGGCTTTCCAGGAGCAGGCCAACGGCTCCAAAGAGGGTTGCCCGGTTTCCAGGGCCCTGACCGGGGTTGAGATCAGCGTGGAGGCGAAACTGGTATCAGGCTGAGGCGAGCGGGTGTGGACGCTGAGCGTCGAGAGAGGGAGTACGACGTAGAACGTTGGAATCAGAAGCAAGCTGCACGACCCTTAACGAATCTGTAAGCCAGCCAGGATCAGAATCCGAGCTTAATTGCCAGATTTGTAGCTGCCAGATGGGCTGTTTTCCATTAAAATCCGGGTTTAGTATGTCCACTCCCAATTTCTTAGAGTCCGCCTTGACGCGCCTGCAGACGGGACAGGCCTCTGCCGACGAGCTGGAAGTATTAGGTTCTTTCGTTCAACGCGCCGCCGAGGCCTTGGAAGAGGCGCAGGTGCGGACGCGCTTCCGTCTTTCCACGCAAGACATTATCGATTCATTGGACATCGCGATTGCCATCTCGGCCTGTGTGGACGCCAATGAGGTCGCTTGGGTGATCGCCTCCCACCTGGTCGACCTGTTGGACGCTGAGGCCTGCGTTGTCTCCCGGTGGCAAGAGAGCCGCAATGCGCTTTCATCCTGGGCGGAGTTTAAGCCCGACGAGTGGGGATTATCCCCGGGCTGGTATCGCCCCTCCGATTTGGAGGCCTATCCACTGGCCCGTACGGCGTTCGAACTGGCCCGCCCGCTTCAAGCGCGCCTGGGCGACGCGGATATGGATGGGGCGGAGGGCGACTTTATGCGTTCCGCGGGGATCGAGAGCTCTTTGGTGCTGCCTCTCCTCACCCAGGACAGCCGGATCGGCTTGATTGAGGTCATGGACCGGCGCGATAGCCGCCAATTCAGCCAACGAGAAATCACCCTGGGGATGTTGCTGGCCAATAACGCGGCAGTGGCCATCGAGAAAACCTGGCTGTTCCAGGAGGTCCGCCAGCGTTCCGCCGAATTGGAGGCCATTCGCAAGGCCAGTTTGAGCCTGACCGCCAGTTTGGATCTGAACGAGGTTCTTGACACCATCCTGGAAAACACCCTCAGCTTGCTGAGCGATGCCCAGGATGCGCATATCTTTCTGTATGACGGCAGTCGCCTGAGTTTCGGCGCCGCGCTTTGGGCGGATGGGCGCAAGGACCAACCCTGGGCTCATCCGCGGCCGGACGGCCTGACTTACACTGTGGCGCGCCAAGGAGAGATGATCCTGGTCGCGGATATGCAAGACCACCCGCTATTCAAAGGCGTGCCACCCTCCTGGACCGGTTCGATTACCGGTTTGCCGTTGAAGATCGGCGATCGCGTCGTGGGAGTTATGACCGTCGCCCATCCCGAACCCGGAATCTTTTCGGACTCTAATTTGCGCGTCCTGCGGCTATTGGGAGATCAAGCTGCCATCGCCATAGAGAACGCCCGTTTACACAGGTTGGTCGCCCACCAGGCCCGCACCGATGTGCTCACGGATTTGCCCAACCGGCGCGCCCTGGACGAGAAACTGGAAGATGAGATCCAGCGCGCCAGTCGTTACCACCGCCTGCTCGCCGTGCTGATGATCGACCTGGATAACTTCAAGGACGTCAACGATTCCCTTGGCCATCTCATGGGAGATCGAGTACTGAAGCGTGTGGCTCAGTGTCTTAAGCGGGCCGTGCGCGAGATCGATTTCGTCGCCCGCTATGGGGGGGATGAGTTCGTCTTATTGCTGCCGGAAACGGATTTTTCCACTGCTCAGGAATTAGCCCGGCGCCTGGGAGAGGTTATGTCGGCCTGCCCTCGGGATTTGTTGCAGGAGGCACCCATCGAGATCGGCTTGAGTTTCGGTGTCGCCGTCTTTCCTTCCCAGGGGGTAACCGGGCCAGCCTTGCTGGCCACGGCGGATCAGGCGCTCTACCAGTCAAGAGTGGAAGGTGGTATCTGACCCATGGCCGGTTGGCGGGATGTTGCAAACATCTGGAAGAACGTTCGCGAGGTAGACCTACGCCCGATTCGCGACCAGGCGCTGCGGGGCGCCAACATCGCCCTGGTTGGCGACGAGGGCAGCGGCAGGCGTATTCTGGCCGAGCGCCTGCGCCGGGATCCCCACCGGCCGGAGTCCTATACACAAACCCCGGTCGCCATCGCCGGTCTGGATGCCGAAGAAGGCATCGCGGGTGCCGATTTACTGGTTTTGATGATCCAGGCTGGCGTTGCGGATCTCCGGCGCCAGCGCGCCTGGGCTCATGAACGGACCAGTGCCGGAAATACGGTCATCGTCTTTTACAACCGGGAGCCGGCCGGTCTCGAATCCCAGACCGCGGATCTTGAACTCGCCTGGGATGTCGCCAGCCTGGTGGTCGCTTCCGTGGACGACACCGATTTATTACTGCGGGAATTCGTCCCGGCGGTGTTGAAATCGCTTCCGGAGCAGCATTTGTCCCTGGCGCGCGATTACCCGTTATTTCGCGGCCCGGTGGCTCAAGAGCTGATCAATGACACCTGTTTTTCCAACGCGGCCTACGCGTTGAGCACCGGGATCGCCGAGGTGGTGCCGGTGCTCGACATACCCCTCAATATCACCGACATGATCGTGCTCACCAAAGCCCAGGCTTTCCTGGTTTACCGCCTGGGCCTGGCATTGGGTTTCTCCACCCAGTGGCAGGATTACGTGACCGAGTTCGGCAGCGTCATCGGGGGTGGGTTCTTGTGGCGCCAGGTAGCCCGCTCGCTGGTCGGTCTAATCCCCGTCTGGGGGATCGTGCCGAAGGTGGCTGTGGCGTATGCCGGGACTTACGTGGTTGGCAATGTCGTCCTGCGCTGGTATCTGACCGGCCGGCACCTCTCTCGCAAACAGATCCGGGAACTTTACCGCCAGGCCTTCGCCCAGGGAAAGCTGGTGGCTCAAAACTTGCTCAGCAAAGCCCCCCGGCCGCGCCTGCGGGGGCGTAAGCCTGAGCAATTACCAGCCTCCAGCGCGGCCACATCAGCTGGTGAAGAGGCGCCCGAAGGCCAGGTATGCCCGAACTGCGGCCGGATAAGCGCCGCGGATGCGAAATTCTGCCAATATTGCGGCCAGCCCTTATCATTGGCCTGATTCTCCCTTCAAGAGTTGGCGACCTCCTCGGGATCGAAAACCACCTCTTCTTTCCCGGTGAGTTTCTCCTCCACCTTTCTGACGATCAAATCCAGGTGCCCTGAGTTGGCCACGTAATCCAGGTCGTCCGCCGGCACGGTGAGCACCGGGCACAGGCCGAAGCCGCTGATCCAGTCCTCGTACAACGCGTTCAGCTGCGCCAGATACTGGGGGGTGATCTTGCGCTCGTAATCCCGGCCGCGGTGGCGGATGCGCTCCAACAGCGTGCCGACTGACGCCCGCAGGTACAAAACCAGGTCGGGTGGCGGCAGGAATTCGGTCAGCACTTCGTAGAGCTCACGGTAGGTCTGGTAATCGCGTTCTTGAATCATCCCCTGCCGGTAAAGGTTGTGGGCGAAGACCTCGGCGTCCTCGTATACGGAACGGTCCTGGATCGCAGAAGTGGGGTGGTCGAGCAGCTGGCGGTGGGTGCGCAGGCGATGGGAAAGGAAGAAAATTTGGGAATGAAAGGACCAGGTGTGCATATCATGGTAGAAATCCGCCAGGTACGGGTTTTCAGCCACCGGCTCGTAAAATGGCTGCCAGCCAAGACGCTGGCACAAGAGGGTCACCAAAGTGGATTTGCCCACCCCGATATTGCCTGCTACAGCGACGAATTTTTTCACGCCCACTCCCTTGTCTGTCAATCCCAGCGGGGGATCGATTCGGACAGGTCGAAGACATCGGCTGCGCCCCAATCACCTTCATCGGGGGCGAGGAAGGCGACGGCCAGGCCGCGTTCGTCATCCATGACCAGATCGAGATGGTGCCTGTGGTGAAAATCCGTGACCCTGATCAGGCGCAAGCAATCCGCCAGGGATTTCTCGGCGGGGATCCAGTCGGCGAGATGGTTGGGCGAATCGTAGAAGAAACCCCGGTTGAACCTGACTTCTTCATCGCCCAGGTAGATGCCCAGGGGGTAGATGTTCGCCTCCACCAAATCCTGGAAGAAGTGGGTGCCAAAAGAGGGTTCCGGACTCAGGCCGATGCTCTCCCCCGAGATCTCAACCAGGGCGCGGGTGTTGTAAATATCCGAATAGCCGATGAAAACCCCCAGGTCGGGGTTGCGCGTCCCCCAGCGCCCCGGGCCGACGCAAATGAAGGCCTGGTTTTCGAGAGCTGCATTCAGACGGCTGATGGCGCGCCCGACTCTGGTTCTCGCCATGGCAGTGGGTAGCGCCAGGTATTTCTCCGGCACGACGAAAATTACGTAGCGGATTTCATCCACCCGGCCATGGGGCACCATGCGAGGTGTAGAGAAGATCACGTTCTCCTCGGGGATATGTTTAGGCAGGCGGGCTTCAATCTCTTCCAGGTGACTCTGGGGGCGACATTGAAGCAGCGAGATGGCGACGTTTGGATGGACCGAATCGGGGTCAACAATTTCAAGGGTGAACTCCGTATCCACCGGGGCGTGATAATGGGTCTCCAGGATGTTCAGCATCTCCCGCATCCGGTCTGCGAAGGGCGTGCGCCGCAGCAATTCGTCGAAGGTCAGCACCAGCTGGTCGATCTTGCCCTCGATGAGGGTGCTGCGCAAGGGGAACATATAGCCGCCCTGGTCTAGCTGGGCGAGATAGCGCAGGACAGGGTAATGCGGGTCCAACACGCTGGAGACCGGCAAGGTGCGGAGGGCGTTTTCCTTAAGATCGATCAAATCCACGTATTGCTGTGAATAACGGCGCATGGCCTTGGGGGAATCTTCCGGGTGGAGCAGGGGATGGCTGAGGGCTACCAGGCGGGGATAATCGTTGCCCACCCGCTCC
The DNA here is from genome assembly GCA_035643335.1 of Anaerolineales bacterium. GTDB lineage: Bacteria > Chloroflexota > Anaerolineae > Anaerolineales > UBA4823 > DASQQR01. The sequence goes on along the minus strand of DASQQR010000214.1, from coordinate 2,042 downwards.
ACGGCGCGTGTGCCCAATCCCCACACCAGGCGCACGAAACCATCCTGGCGGCGGATCTGCGGGGACCAACGATAGGAGTTCCGGCTGAAAGCGACCCCGGCGGCGTGCGGCAGGTGATAGTTTCCGAATCGCTCTCCCTGGACGACCTGGATCAATATCGCCATCCTCTCGTCGTAGTCCTGCAAGCCTTTGCTGCGCCGGTAGAGCAGCGCATCGGGGTTGAGAGCGCTGGCGAAGACGAGGGCGATCGCCCGGGTCAGATATTCCAGGTTTTCGTCGGGAGTACCTTGATTAGGGCAGAAGATACTCTCATATTTTCCCGCAAAGGAGGTGCCGAAATTGTCCTCCAGCAGGCTAGAGGAGCGAACGATCAAAGGCCGGTCGCCGATGCTTTCCAACATAGTGCGCAGTTCCTCCAGGATATCGGAGGGAAACTCGCCCTTCACGTAATCTTCCCGGATTTGAGGGTATTCGGCGCGGATCTCATCTTCGCTCTTGTACTTCTGGTCGCCCCAATGGAGCAGGTTGTTGACGGTCATGTACGAGTACATGGCGTCGCAGCCCAGGAAGTAGGATTCGGGGATGCGCAGGCCCTGGCGGATGTCATCTCCGGCCATCTCGCTCAGGATGCGGGCGGCCAGCAGCATGCCGGCGGCTTTGCCGCCGATCTTCCCCTGACCAATGCGACGCTTTTTGATCTCGTTCAGGTCGGAAACCGTGAACCAGTCCTTGGCGATGTTGATGTAACCCAGCTGGTCGCTGATCAGGGTGCGGATCAGGACCACTTTGATCTCGCGCAGGCGGGCTTCTACGCGCTCACGTTCGCCGGGCGGTAGCCTCTCGATAGTCATGGCCTGTTCGAAAAGCATGCTCTGGGGGGCCAGTTCCGGGTTGAACGAGACCAGCAAATCGTCCGAATGAGCCCCGCGCTCGGCCAGGGTCTCCCTCACGATTTGCTCGAACAGGTCATAGGGCAGGTTGTAGGCGAAGTAGAAGTCGGTCAGGTGGCTGCGGATGCGCGCCTGGCGGGTCTCCCACACATCGGTGGGCTCTTCCTGGAAGGGGTCGTGCAAGCCCTCGCGGGCCTGGGAACGGATGGCCTTCTCGCGCACCTCGGCCTCAAAGGCGTGGGGGGTGATAACGCCGCGTTCGAACAGCTCGCGGCGCATGCGGGCGCGAATGCGGGTCCTTAAGATCGGGTATTGGGCCAGGGTGAGGTAGATATTGAGGGCCCGGTCGGAAGTGGCGGCGGGGAAGGTCATGGAAGTTGTACAAATGGCTATGCATGAAGAATGCTGCGCAGCATTCTTCATGCATAGCTTTTATGATTAACTTCCCAGGTGCATGGGCATAATGACATGCAAGAAATTCTCGTCACCGACGGGCCGGATCACTCCGGGCGCGGTGTCGACGGTGGTCTCCATGGCGACGTCGGGGGTGTTGATCACGTCCAGCACCTCGCGCAGGAAGCGTACATTGAAAGCGATGAGCAGGGGTTGGCCCTCGATAGAGGCGTCCACGGTGGTCTGGCTGAAGCCGGTCTCTTCGGAATGTCCCGAGATCTCCACGGTGCCAGGCTGCAGCTCGCCGCCCGGGGTGATGTTGACGCGGGCGATGTGCGAGCCCTCGCGGGCGAAGATCTCCGCCTGCTTGCAGGCCTTCAAAAAGGCGGAAGTGGATAGGACCGTCCTGGTCTGGTGGCTGCGCGGGATGATCTGTTCGTAATCCGGAAAAGCGCCCTCAATCAATTGGGAGACCAGCTCGGCATCCTTCATGCGGAAGATGACCTGGCCCCGCCCGGGAGGCAGCGACATGGTGATGGATTGGTCTCCGTCTGCCGAGATACGGGCCAGTTCGCTGAGGGCGCGGGCGGGGATCACGGCGCTGATGGGGCGGGACACGTCGGAGGACAATTCCGCATTGCGCACGGAGAGGCGAAACCCGTCGGCGGAGGCCAGGGTGATGCGATTGCCCTCCACAGTGACCAATACTCCGGTCAGGATGGGCCGGGCGTCATCCGTTGAGGCAGCGAAGGCCACTTG
>DASQQR010000213.1:0-11236 GCA_035643335.1 Anaerolineales bacterium | reverse complement strand
TCCTGGAGGGTTTGCTCAATTTTCGGAGGCGGTGGTAGGTCCAACTAAGCCAGCCCCCAGGATCGGCGAGCACAACGCTGAGATCTACATGGGAGAGCTGGGCTTGAGCGAAGGCGAATATGCCGAGTTACAGGCAGAAGGTGTGATTTGATGAACCAGAAAGGCCTCTCAAAGAACGGACCACAAGCAAAGGATAAGGTCGGCGCCCAGATCGAGGGCGCCTTAACGGGGATACGCGTAGTTGAATTTGCCGTCTTTGCGGCTGGCCCGATGGTAGGAAAGCATCTGGCCGAGCACGGTGCAGAGGTCATCCGGGTCGAATCGCGGGCCCGTCCCGACGGATTCAGGTTGCATTACCCTCCTTTCAAAGATGATCGCCCCGGGTTGAATCGAGGGGGGACTTTCGCCATCTTCAATAACGATGTGCTCAGCGTAACGATCAACCTGAAGCATGCCCGTGGGCTGGGGCTTGCCAAAGATGTAGTGAGGAAAGCTGACGTGGTTGTCGAGAACTTCGCGCCCGGGGTGATGGAAAGGCTCGGTCTGAGCTACGACGAGATCAGGGCAGTCAACCCTGAAATCATCATGCTGAGCTCCTGCAACCAAGGGCAGACCGGGCCGCGTGCGAGCCAGCGTGGCTTTGGATCGCAGCTCACCTCCATGAGCGGCTTTACCCACCTCACCAGCTATGGTGACGGCCATTTTCCTTCTTTGCTCTACGGACCTTACATTGATTTCATCGCCGTTGGGTATGGGCTGATCGCAGTGCTGGCGGCTTTGGATTTCAGACGACGGACGGGCAAGGGCCAACACATCGACTTGTCTCAATATGAAGCTGGAGTCCAATTCACCATCCCCAGCTTACTTGATTTTCAGGTAAATAACCATATTCAGCAGCCCCAAGGTAATCGAGACCCGAAGGCAGCTCCGCACGGCGTTTATCGTTGTAAGGGGGAAGATGCGTGGTGTGTAATTACTGTTTTTACCGAGGAGGAATGGCGGTCGTTATGTGAGGCAGCTGAACACCCAGAATGGGCAAGCGACGCCCGTTTCAACGATTTGGCCGCACGCAAGGAAAACGAAGACGACTTGGATGAAATGATCACGGCCTGGACCGGCGGGCAGACTTCCGGCCAGATTATGGAAAAATTGCAGGCAGCGGGAGTTCCCGCGGGCATGGTTTATACGATTCGGGATCTTTTTTCGTGCCCACAACTTGCTCACCGGGAGCAATGGCGCCGGTTGGAACACCCCGAGATGGGTCCCTACGAATATGAGGCGCCTCCATTTTTGCTCTCAGAAACCCCGGCCCGGATTCGCCGCTCAAGCCCTTGTATTGGCGAGCATAATGATTACGTGCTTCGAGAACTGCTTGGCATATCTGAAGAGGAAATCACCCAATTAGAGGAAGATGGCGTGCTCACATGATCAAAAGAAACACTGCTTTACACGGAGGCAATTGTCAATGAACCCAGGCTACCCGGACTTGCACGACCACTTGAAAGCGTTGGAAGAGCACAACTTGCTTCTTCGCATCGCCCAAGAGATCAACAAAGATACCGAGCTTCATCCTCTGGTGCGATGGCAATATCGAGGAGGGCTGCGTGATGAGGAGCGCAAGGCCTTTCTATTTGAAAACGTGCTGGATAGTAAAGGTCGCCGGTACAACATCCCGGTGGTCGTTGGAGCCCTGGCCGGATCGCAATGTATTTATGAAATTGGGATGGGCTGTAATGGTCCCGAAGAAATGGAGAAGAAGTGGAATCACGCTACCGCGCACATGGTAGAGCCCGAGATTGTGGAAGAAGCGTCCTGCCAGGAGGTTGTTTATATTGGGGAAGATTTAACCCGAGAGGGCGGTGGACTTGACGTGCTTCCTGTTCCCATCTCAACGCCCGGCTTTGACAACGCGCCCTATACCACTTGTTCTCATTGGATCACCAAGGACCCTGATACCGGGGTACGCAACATGGGCAACTATCGGGGCCAGATCAAAACCCAGACACGGGTTGGCATATTCCCTTCTGCTTTGGGGCAGGATGTATACATTCACTGGCGCAAGCACCAGGCGCGCGGCACACATTTGCCGGCCGCGCTGGTGATCGGCGCACCTCCGGCAGTGTCGTACACCGCTGTCCAGAAACTCCCCTATGGAGTGGATGAGCTGGCAGTTTCCGGTGGGCTTGCCGGGCGGCCGATTCGATTGGTGAGGTGTAAAACCGTGCCTCTGGAAGTACCCGCTGAAGCCGAGATTGTCATCGAAGGTTTTATTAATACCGAATTCGTGGAACCGGAAGGTCCGTTTGGCGAATCCCACGGATATATGCATCCTCGGCAGCTCAACCCCTTCATGGACGTGACGGCTATTACCCACCGCCGTGACGCCATCTATGTTTCATGGATAAGCCAGGTTACGCCGAGCGAATCCAGTGTGATCAAGAAGAGAGGTTATGAAATGCTTTTCATGCGCCACCTGCGCGATGAGTGCCGGATCAAGAGCGTTATCCGCGTGGAAATGCACGAGCCGCTGACAAATCTGCGCAAGTTTATCGTGATCCAGATGCAAAAGCCCTCTGAAGCGGAGGTTTGGCGAGCGTTACACGCAGCTGCAAGTTTCCATCCGGGTGTGGGAAAAATCGTTGTTGCCGTGGACGAAGACATCGACCCCGCCAGCGCGGATGCGGTAATGTGGGCGATGTGTTATCGCATGAAACCGCATCGGGATGTCCATATCGTTGCGGGTATGGAAAAAGGGCACGCACCCCCTTTCCACTATAAAAACCTACAAGAGGGTACAGATGTTGTCTCCTACCACTTGCCAGCCGATGACTCGGCCTTATTGTGCAATGCAATTCTAAAAGAACCGTTTCCACCCATCTCGCTGCCGAAACGGGAATTCATGGAGCACGCTCGTGAGCTGTGGGAAGAGCTGGGTCTACCCGAATTGCACCCCCAAATGCCTTGGTACGGGTACTCCTTAGGACAATGGGATGAAGAGCTGGAGGAGGAGGCTGAACTGGCCGTTCGTGGTGAACATTACCAGACCGGAGCGAAGTTGGCGAAACGTAGAGTTTCTGTCAAGCGGGACACGAATGCACCTATCAGCGGGCAGACTATCGGGATTGAGGACTGATCATGGTGGCCGCCGCAAATCCAACAGGACGAGTTGAAAAAACCGAGAATTAGGAGGTACAGTGTCAAGGGAAAAACTACTCGCTGGCGAGGCCGGTAAAAACGTAATCCAGAAGTTTCGGGCCCGGAATACCGTTAAGGGTCTGCATCACCAGGATTTGAAAGAGATGAGCTTGCACCCTTGGGAAGATCGGGGCGGCAACTCGATCTGGTTTGATACCGATACGAAAGCCATGGAAGCTCATCTTTCCGAGATTCCAGCCGGGGAGCACAAACGAGCGCATCGCCACTTCCACGAAGCTCTGATCTACATCGTGCGTGGGCAAGGTTATTCGCTGATCTGGGCTGAGGGCGAAGAACCCCAAAAATATGAGTGGGCTGAAGGCGACCTGATTTCGATCCCAGTATGGTATTGGCACCAGCATTTCAATACGGATCCTGGCGAACCGGCGCGCTATCTGGCTATCACCAATATCAATCATATGGATGCTCTGGGATTTTTCCAGCATGAGGAACTGCCGTGGAAAGAGTAGGTTTTATCGGCTTGGGCCGCATGGGCATGCCAATGTGCACGCATATTCTGAGAGCTGGTTTCCCGCTGATGGTCCTGGATACCGATCCAGGCGTAGTTGAGCAAGTAGTGGCAGCAGGTGCCTTTTCTGCCTCCCAGCCAGAAGAGGTCGGCGCAAGCTGCGATATTGTATTGGTCATGGTGCCTACGGATGAGGATGTCCTGGAGGTGATTACCGGGGATGAAGGCGTGCTCCGCGGTGCGCCACCTGGTACGGTGGTTGCAGTTTGCAGCTCCACCAGGCCAGAAACTTGTATATGTGCTGCTGAAATCGCTGGTCGCACAGGGGTGGGTGTAGTTGACGCACCGGTAGCCCGGGGAGTTCGCGGGGCCGAGGCTGCTGACCTGACTGTGTTCGCCGGAGGCGAAGTGGACCACGTGGAAAAGTGCCGGCCTGTGTTCCAGACCTTCGCCAGATATGTCTTTCACATGGGGTCTATTGGCAAGGGGCAGATCACAAAAACGGCCAACAACCTGATCCACTGGGTTGAGGTGGTTGGCATTTATGAAGCGTTACGATTGGGCGCAGATCATGGCGTGCATCCTAATAAACTGCGGTCGGCTTTGTTGGCGGGTAGCGTGGACAGCCGAACGCTGCGTGAACTCCATCTCGTTGGACTGGCCTGGCCGCATAAGGACATGCAGAATGCCTTGCACATGGCGGAAGAAACCCAAACCTCCATGCCGCTGATGGAGCAGGTAAGTGAACTGGTCGTCAAGATGAACAGGGAGCAGCTGCGCGAATTGTTTGTGGAGCCTGAGATTGCATGAGCAATAAGGTGGACATCCTAAAACAAAAGCTGGTCACGTGCATTCGCATGATGGCAATGGAAGGGTTATTGGACTTCAATGGGCACGTCAGCGTACGCTGCTTGGAAGACCGGCTGTTGATCAACTCGCGTTATTCAACCCGCGCCGGTACAACTTTAGACCAGATCGTGGTAGCAGATATGGACGGAAAGCTGGTCGAAGGTGAGGCAGATCCACCAAGTGAAACCGTCATTCATACTGAAATCTATCGGGCCCGGACGGATGTCGAATCAGTCGCTCATTTGCATCCTCAATATGCCACCCTGTTCACCATCGCGGGCGTTTCGCTCGTGCCAACTTATATTGTGGCGAGCTTATTCGGAAAAGAAGGAGTGCCAGTGTTCGACGATTCCCGCCTGATCCGTAGCCAGGCAGATGGGACGGCGGTCGCGGCTGCTTTGGGCGATAAACCTGCGTTGCTCTTGCGGGCGCACGGGGCCGTGGTGGTGGCGAAAGACATCGAAGGGGTCTTCGCTGTGGCTTTTGCCCTGGAAGATAACGCCAAAAAAACGATCCTGGCTTCGGCCTTGGGGAAACCCAATCCCCTGAGCGAAACGGAGATGGCTCAATATGGCGCACCGGTCAGCGATCGCGGCACAAAACGAAAAATCTGGAATTTTCATGTTCAAAAAGCGTTAGCCACAGGATGGCTATAGCCTTACAGAAGGAAGTGATTTCTATGCCATCACAACCCGAGCTAAAAGACGAAGCAGTGGAATTAGAACAATTCCGAAAGAAACATCCCAACGTTGGTTTGCATTTCAAAAACCTGAAGACCTTTCCGGTCCATTACCGTAAATTGCGTGGCACCGGTGGAGCCTGGTTCGACCTGGCAGGGAATCGGACCATTGAGGCCCATATTAGCGAGATCTCACCTGGCGGTCACAACAGAAAACATCGTCACATGAATGAGGCCATTATTTACATCGTATCCGGTCGCGGTTATTCTACTATTCAGGAGGAGGGCAAAGAAGAGATTGTTGTCGAGTGGGAGGAGGGGGATATGTTCTCACCTCCGCTCAACGCCTGGCACCAACACTTCAACCGCGATCCGGAAAAGCCAGCTCGCTACCTTGCAGTGACCAATATTGGATTGATGAAAAGTATCGGGGCGTTCAGCAAGGAACAGGCACCCAGGCAGGATCAAGGAGGATAAGCGTGGCATCCAACCCTCATATTAACGAAATCGCCGAGAGAGAAGAATTCCGCAGAGAGCATTTGCAGGAGGGAATGTTCTTTAAGGACTTGCGAAATTATCCTGTCATCAAACGCAAACTGCGTGGCTCGTCCGGTGCTCATTTTGCCCTGGCTGGAAATCGCACGATCGATGTCCATATCAGTGAACTGCCACCAGGTGGAAAGAACAATATGCATCGGCACATGAACGAAGCTATCATCTATATCCTGTCTGGGCGGGGTTTCTCAATCATTGAGGAAGAAGGGAAAGAGCCAGTCAAAATTGAGTGGGAGGAGGGCGATCTCTTTTCACCTCCTCTGATGGCCTGGCACCAACACTTCAATGGTGACCTGAAAAAGCCGGCCCGCTACTTGGCCATTACGAACGTGCCGTTGATGAACGCCCTGGGCACGTTCATCAAGGAGCAGCGTGGGAGCTGACATGGAGTGAATTAAGGTTTGATTCATGCAGGAGGTGAGAATGGAACGCAATCTGTAGGATTTTTCGGTTGGAAGCGCCATCCCGTGGAATGGAAGCTTAGCACCCCAAAATAAAAAGCTAGGAGGAAACAAGATGATTATGCGCTCGTTCAAACATAAAACGGTCTATTGTATAGCCGTAAGTCTCGCCACGATTGCAATTGTAGCCACCGCCTGCGCTCCAGCAGCTCAACCCACTGTGGCTTCGACGCAGCCGCCAGAACCCACCCAGGAGATGACTTTAGAGCAGGCGGCTCAGGCTGAGGGGGGCCAGGTCATGGTCTACACATCCATGAATATCGACGATTTGGAGGTGATCCTGGCCAAATTCAAAGAAAAATACCCATTTGTAAATACGGATTATTACCGTGCCTCTGGTGAAGATGTGATTCAAAAAGCGCTCACCGAATCTCAGGCCGGCCAGCATTTCGCTGATGTTTTTGAAACCAACGCCTTTGAAGTCTACCGTCTGATGCAAGAGGGATTGCTGGCGCCGTTCGACGCTCCTGAAAGAGCAGCCTATCCTGATAATGCCAAGGATCCGGATGGCTATTGGACCGTTGACCGGATCAATACAGTGGTCATCGCTTATAACACCGAGCTGGTAGACCCCGCGGATGTACCCAAGACCTATGATGATCTGCTTGACCCTAAGTGGAAGGGGCTGGTTGGAGTGGAAGCCAGTGATGTCGAATTATTGACGGATATGGTCGGCGCGTGGGGTGAGGAGAAAACCTACTCCTTCTGGGAAGGTATTGTGGCGCAGGATCCCGGGATTGTTGACGGGCACACCGAACTGGCTGAATTTGTGGCTGCCGGTGAATATGCTGTTTCACCTAACCTGTATGGTCACCGTGTTGAGAGTCTCAAGGCCAAAGATGCTACGATAGATTGGGTCCGTACGGATCCGGTATTTGCCTATACTCAGCTGCTGGCTTTGGCCGCGGATGGTCCCCATCCGGCTACCGGGAAGTTGTTTGTCAATTGGCTGCTTTCTGAAGATGGCCAAACCGCCATCCGTGATCTAGGGCGTATTCCAAACCGGCCTGGAATAGAAACCGATCCCGCTGGCCTGACAGAAGGATTGAACCTTTACTATACCGTTCCATCTCTTGCTGAGCACTACAATGATTATGCCGCAAAGTGGAATGAATACTTCAGTTTAGGCGAGTAACCACAGTTTTCTGGGGTGTTGGGGAGAGCGATACCCCAACACCCCGAATATTGGTTTAAGGAAATTCAATGGCAACAGGCGCTCAAACAAACCGGATAAAGTGGTGGTTCCAACGCCTTCGCGTTCCTGACCTTGTGGATTCACGCCTTTGGGTCATGGGTGCTGCTATTCTTATCGTCCTCTACCTAGCTGGGGTGCCTCTGGGAATGCTATTCTGGGGGAGTTTGAAGGTTGGAAATCCAGCTGAAGCCAGCCCACTTACATTGCAGAATTTCGTAAAAGCCTACAGCGATCCCCGCTCCTTTACCTTGCTCGCAAATTCTATTATTTACGCGGCAGGTACCTGCGTTTTCTCTCTCGGGTTGGGGACGACCATGGCTTTTATCATTGAGCGCACCAACACACCCCTGAAAAGCCTGTTCACCGCCATGGCGTTGGTACCATTAATCATCCCGGGCGTTCTGCATACCATCAGCTGGATCTTGCTGCTCAGTCCCCGGATCGGTGCTCTCAACAACGTATTGATGAGTGCTTTTGGGTTAGCAGAGGCACCTTTTGACGTCTATGGGATGGGGGGCATGATCTGGGTAGAAGGGTTGCACCTTTCCCCATTGGTATTTGTACTCATGGCAGCTGCCTTTCGATCTATGGACCCGGCGCTGGAGGAGGCGGCACTGACCTCGGGAGCCAATCATCCAATAACTTTCTGGCGAGTGACCTTCCGGCTATCCCTGCCGGCCAGTGCCGCGGCGATGCTCTTGATGTTTATCCGGGGGCTGGAGTCCTTCGAAGTTCCAGCACTGATCGGTCTGCGTGGGGGGGTGAATGTGTTCACATCGAGGATTTGGTTAGCCCTTAAGGAATTCCCTCCCGATTACGGGTTAGCGGCAGCCTTCGCCGTCGGCCTGCTGATGATTAGCGTTCTTGGCATCCTGATCTACAACCGGGTTACCTCCCGCAGTGAGCAGTTTGCCACGGTTACTGGAAAGGGGTACCGGCCGCATATCATCGATCTGGGGAACTGGCGGTACCTCACCGGGCTGATCTTTGTGCTCTATTTCTTTTTCCTGGTTGGTCTTCCTTTATTTATCTTGCTTTGGGCATCGCTAAACCCGTCATATACAGCGCCCGGGTTGGACAAAATCGATAGGTTGACTCTGGAGAATTACACCTTCGTCCTGAATATGGCTCGCGCTCGAACAGCGTTCAAGAACAGTCTCTTCCTGAGCATAACCAGCGGTGTCTTGGTTATGTTGGTCACGGCAATCATCTCATGGATCACGGTCAAGACCAAATGGCCTGGTAGGACCGCGTTAGATGTGGTCACGTTCTTACCCATCACCATCCCCGGCATTGTTTTGGGTGTCAGCCTGATCTGGGTTTATCTCATCTTGCCAATCCCCATTTATGGGACGGTCTGGATTCTGCTGCTGGCCTATATCACTCGCTACATGCCATACGGTATCCGTACCAACTCGGCGGCCATGGTCCAGATCCATAGGGAATTGGAAGAAGCGTCTTATGCTTCCGGCGGAACCTGGCTGCAGACGTTCAGAAGAGTCACGCTCCCACTGCTCAAACCAGGCTTGATCTCCGGGTTTATTTACATCGTGGTTGTGTCCTTCCGGGAGCTGTCGAGCTCAATCCTGCTTTATAGCAGCAGGAGTATCGTTCTGTCTATATTGATTTTTGACTTGTGGGATAGTGGACAGTTTCCGATTGTATCCGCACTTAGCGTGATGATGATTGGCATCCTTATTCTCATCGTCGTGGCCGCTCGACAAGTAGGTGGTTATTTTGGTGTCAGGACCGAATAGTGAGGTTTGTATGATTGCAGCAGAGAATTTGGTCAAAGCCTTCAATACCAGAAAGGGAAATCCTGTCCGCGCGGTGGACGGCGTTAGCTTTCAAGTGCCAGAGGGTAAGTTTTTTACGCTGCTTGGTCCGAGTGGTTGTGGGAAGACGACTACATTGCGGATGATTGCCGGCTTGGAGCGGCCTGAGGATGGGGAGATATTCATCAACGGCGATGAGGTTTTCTCATCCAAGAAAGATGTTTTCGTGCCTCCCTATCTCAGGGATATTGGCATGGTGTTTCAATCCTATGCCATCTGGCCCCATATGACCGTTTTCGAGAACGTAGCATTTCCTTTGACCGTGGGAAAACGAAAATGCGGGAAGAAAGAGCTCAAGGAGCGCGTAAACAAGGCATTAGCCATCGTACAAATGGATGGCCTGCACGATCGCCCAGCACCTCACCTTAGCGGCGGACAGCAGCAGCGCCTCGCTCTAGCACGCGCTTTGGTATGCGAACCCAAGGTGCTTCTGCTTGATGAACCTCTGAGTAACCTGGATGCCAAGCTTCGAGAACAAATGCGGATTGAATTAAGGGAACTCCAGCGGACTCTTCAACTGACAACGATTTACGTTACGCACGATCAGGCAGAGGCGCTCTCCATGTCCAGTATCGTCGCGGTCATGTCCCAAGGAAGGCTTATTCAGGTAGGAAAACCCCGAGAGATTTATGAAGACCCTGCCAATCAATTTACTGCCGACTTCATTGGCACCACCAATTTTATTTCCGGCAAAGTGGTTGGTGATCCGGCCGAAGACGGGGCTAGGTTGGTGGAGACTCCTCATGGCCATCTGCTGTGTTATGTGCCAGATTACATGCGTGACGGCGCTCCGGTTTTGATATCGATACGTCCTCAAAATGTGCTGATATCGAGAGATAAAACCGCGGAGGCGCGAAACGTTTTTCACGGAAAACTACGCGTGGCCGTCTTTTTAGGAGAGTATGTGGATTGTCAGGTTGAGGTCGGTAATGAGATACTCCGTGCCCATATGCATTCTCGTTTAAAGATCAGGCGCGGGGAAGATGTGTTCGTTCATCTCCCGCGTGAACTTTGCACAGTTGTTCCAGACGAAAAAGTTCCAGAGTCGATGGGAGTGTGAGATTGTCTGATAACGACAGAGATGGAAGCGTGGAAGACCGCGAGGGTACGGGAGGCGATCTGGTGGTTGCCTACCTGAAGAACGAGGGGGTTAAATTTGTATTCGGCGTAATCGGGAGCTCGATCCTCGACTTGACGGACGCCCTATACCGGGAGCCGGCGATCCGCTACATACCCACCCAACACGAGCAGGCCGCGGCTTACATGGCGGATGGTTATGCCCGCGTCACAGGCAAACCAGGTGTGTGTACTGCCACCGTCGGCCCTGGCGTCACTAACCTCGCTTCGGGTATCGCTCAGGCGTATGTCGAGTCCTCACCCGTGCTCGCCTTGACCGGAGACATCCATACAAAACACTACGGGAAGGGATCTTCCAACTTTCACGAGATTGACCAGGAAGCCTTGTACCGCCCAATTACCAAGATGAGTAAGCGCGTGGAACATGCGAACCGCCTGGGTGAATTCCTGCAGATGGCATTTCGCACAGCCCTGAGCGGGCGGCGCGGTCCGGTTTATCTGGGTCTTCCACGGGATGTGCTGAAAGCTTGCCTTCCCATCGAACTGCCTCCGCCTGAACGTTATCGGGTTACACATCACCGCCTGCATCCGGATCCCAACCACGTGGACCACGCGGCGGATTTACTCTCCTCCGCTGAACATCCGGTTATCCTGTTGGGGGGTGGATTGAGGTGGTCACCCGGTGCTCTGGAGACCGCGCTTTCACTGGCCGTAGATTGGGGCGTTCCTGTAGTCACTTCATTAAAGGGATTGGCCCCAGAAGATCATCCCCGGGTTTTCGGTCTGATCGGATCTACCAACAGCCCCGTTGCGATGCGGGCAGTCCAGGAGTCGGATCTGATCCTGGCCGTCGCCCACACCTTCAGCCAGGTCGCCACCAACAGCTACACTCATAAAACTATTCCTCAAAACCCTCGGATC
>DASQQR010000212.1:0-4138 GCA_035643335.1 Anaerolineales bacterium | reverse complement strand
GCGGGACCTCGCCGGCGACCAGGGTGGAGGTCATGGCACGCCCGGCCAGGTATTTATAGGCTTCGGGCAGATCCTCGATTTTACAGGTCCGGTCCGTCATGTTGACTCGAATGATAAACACGTGGCACCTCCTTCGGATTGAGTTATAAGAATGTTTGGGTGAATGGCTAAAAGTTGGCGAAAGTGCATGCTAGATCTGGGTCCAAACACCTCCTTACCTGATGCCAATAGACTTCGGCTCCCCCTTTTGGAACGGGAAAGCGGCTCGCAGAAAGAGGAGGATCTACTCTCGTCTAACAGTATAGTAAATATTGAAGGTCTGCGGAGGTGACATTTATCACTTGTTTGTCAAAAAGATTTCGTGACCCGAAGGCCTCTCAGCGAGGCTTCAATAATTTTCGTCCAAGGCCATTGAGCCTTCGATCCTGGGCGGGCGGATCAGTCTACGGTTGACCGCCTGTGATCTAGGGTATAATGGTTTTAGTAAGGTGTTGCAGCTAGATTTTCCAAAAATCAGGAGTTTTCATTGCAGAGGAGCCGCGATTGGCTAAGCCAAGCACGGCGCGATCTGGAGCATGCAGAGCAGAGCGCCGGGCTCGGCCATTTTGAATGGGCATGCTTTGCCGCCCAACAGGCCGGCGAGAAAGCCTGCAAAGCGCTGCACCTCCATCTCGGCACGGTAGCGTGGGGGCCACTCGGTGTTTGAACTACTCGATGGACTTCCAGATGCGGCGCGGCCAGATGATGAGCTGCTTGACAAAGCGCGCATCCTTGACCGATTCTATATTCCGCCGCGCTACGCGGACGCACACCCGTCGGGGCCGCCTTACCAATATTACACCGGCTCCGACGCGGACCAGGCCGTCGGAATCACAGGGGAAGTGGTGGGTTTTTGTGAGCACAAGATTCTTCACACTGGACCAGAAGAAGACTGACCAAAAGATCAGCGCCTACGCCCAGCGTTTGGCAGAGGATCCGCGGGTGGTGGCGGTGGTGTTATTCGGTTCGCACGCACGCGGCGACGCAACTGCCATAAGTGACATAGACGTGCTGATCCTGCTCAGCCAATCGGGGCTACCCTTCCACCAACGCATTCCCGAATTTCTATACGCCGGAGCCGGCCTGAGCATGGACCTCTTCCCCTATACTCTGGAGGAGGCCCGCACCGCCTTGCGGGAAGGATGGGGCGTGACCAACGTGGCCTTGCGTGAGGGCCTGTGGCTGGTTGATAAGGCGGGGATCAAGGAGCTGCTCTCTGGGGGTGGGCACAAGAGGCGGGCATGATGAAACTGAGGCCCAGGATGGCGATCTGACTTTTGGGATTTTCTTGATTCCCGCGAAGGGTAAAGAACAACAGGATGAAACCGGCGAGAATGGTTAGCCAATCTTGCGAGATGATGTCGGGTATCACTTCGCCGCTTACCACCCGGCATTTACAGCCGGGTGGTAAGCGGCGAAGGCAGCGATCAAGGATAAGAGCGCGTTCAAGAGCCATAAAATTCTGTTGGCGCCAAGATTTCCAATCATATTTCATATCCTTCTATTTCATTAAGCGAGAACTGAACTCAAGTACTTCAAGGGAACTGGTTCGGAAAATCACAGCCAGATTCAATTTACCATAGGATATCCGCCATGAGAGGATACAGGACAGTTGCAGACTCGCACTGGCTTGACAATTCGTCAAATTGCAGTAATTCGCTCTTCCCCGAGTGTGGCCATGTCCGGGGAAACTGATGCTCCTGCCAGGGTAACTCCTGACGAAATTCTCGACTGGATGAGCGCTGGCTCGCCAGGGGCGGTGAAGGCCAAGCTGACCGGGCTCCAACAGATTGGATTCTATTTACCCCTGGCGCGGATGTATTCCCGTACGTCCACGTTCAGGACGATCTCATCGACGTCGAATACGACCCAGGGCGTGCCTTCGTCGAACCAGGTGATGGCTGTCCTGTACATGGTCGGGTTCCCGTTCACGGTGCTCCATTCCAGGACTTGAGGGATCCACAAGGTCTTGGATTGGCTCTCCTCGCCTTTGTAGCGCATGGCCTCCAGGCGATCCAGCATGCCGCTCTCAGGGTCGAATCGCACCACGAAGGTCTGCTCGCCGGCCTGGAAGGGAACGAAGAGCAGGGCGGTGGTCTCATCGACCGGCTCCCAGCGCACACGCGGATCGGTCAGGAAGAAGGCGGCGAAAAAGGTCGATTCGCCCCATAGACCCAGGTTGCCGCCCTGATCGATCTTGGGGCCTTGGAAGGTGCCGAAGGGCAGTTCCATCAGGCCCTTCCCATCCAAATAGCGCTCGTTGACGCGCATGATGGGGAACCCGAAGAAGGTGGTCTCGATGTAATGCCGGTAACCCTGTCCTGCAGCGTGGGTAAAGCGGAAACGCGCCGGGAAAGTGATCCCGCTGATGCGCATGTTCGCTCGCCCGCTAATCACCGCGGAGGTGACCACCGGCACCCTGTTACCGTAGATTTGACGGTAGAAGCGCTCTACCGGCGCGGGCAGACCGCCGGGCAGAGGTTGGGTTTGCAATTGGGGTTGCCGCTGGGGAAAAGGCGAAAAAGGAGCGGGTTTTATGCGCAGTCCCACCCAGCCTAGCGCGGTAAGAGCGGCAAGGACGCCGAGGATAATGAGGATGATTTTCATGTCAGGCACCTTTTTCAGCATAATCACCAAACCAGGATTTTTCGGAGGCTTCCCCTTTCTCGTGGGGGACTGAATATTCCGCGAGTCCGGCATGGAGGGAAGCCTGACGGCGAGTCCAGCGCACCCACGCCCACACCAGGAGCATGCCCAACAAGATGGCGGCGACGCCCAGTAAACCACCTTCCGGGCCGAAGGCTCCGCCGGTCCAGACGGCCGGGCCGGATTGCCGGGCGGCGATGAGGGACAGGTTGTCGTCCACGCCGCTGACCGGGAAACCAAATACGTGGCCCATGAAGAAGTTCCAGGTAATGTGCAGGCCGACCGGGATGGCCAGCTCACCGGTGAGGACGAAACCCAGACCCAGGAATAAGCCCGCCAGGGCCAGGTTGAGGGAACTGGCCAGGGTGGCGTTGGGATTATTCCCATGCAGGAATCCGAACACGATCGAAGTGAGCAGATAGGCAATGAGCACAGCTGCTTTGGAGCTGAGGCGCGGCAGGTTGAGGCCCTCCGCCAAGTTGCGGATCGAGTAGCCGCGGGCGAACAATTCCTCGCTGACGCCAACGAACACATAGGCGAACAACCCGCTCACCAGCAGCTGCCAGAAGGGGAATTGCGGTTGGCCGTTCTCCAATGTCCCAGTCACCGCCACCCAGCCGAGCAGGTATTCAACGCCAAAAATCGTGCCGGTCAGAACCGCACCCAATAAGAGCCCGAAGCCCAGGTCGCGCCACCAGGCGGCGTTGAAATGGAATCCATACTCGCGCCAGGGGCGACGGTCGAGCCAGCGAGCCAACAAGCCGTAAATCAGCCCGACGAAAAGAAGAACTACCAGCGAGCGCACCCCGAAAAGGACCGGGAGGTGCTCAAACTCCCCGTTGAGCGCCCGAATCAGTTCCTGACCGTCCCCCAGCAGGCCGAAAGGAATCTGGGCGGTGAGGATGAGCAGGAACGCGATGACGAAGGCGGCCAGGAGATTGAGCACCCCCAGGCCCAAAAAACCCACCAAAAATTGGATCAATAGACGCCACAGGGCGCGCAGACGATGTTCAGAAGGATTGTAAAGAATGTTCATATTATTAGCTTATCAAAGAGACTCCCCAACCGCACCGCGCGACTGGGGAGTTTCCAGCCTGGTTAGATTGGTAGTTTCAAACCTGGCCAGATGGGCAGGTAAACGCTGCGGAGATCTGCTTCGAAGGATCCTGCGTATATTGATTCGGCAAGCTCGAAAGGAAACTTGATCCAGATTACCAGGAAAGGCGGGCAGTGCTTTTAGGAGGCGCTTAAGGCCATCAAGGGGCGAGAACTCAGCCAGGTTTATGGTAAAGAACCGGACAAATGCTGAATGGTTAGTTGATTTGAGCGCGAGAGGCGCCCAGCAGACGGGCGCGCTCGAAGATCTGCGACAGCTGCTCTTACGCGCGGCCCAAAAAACATTCAGCAGCTACCTGGGGGAGCTGCAAGTCCACCCGCGAGATGCGGTCACTGG